>USBU01000072.1 GCA_900553005.1 uncultured Eubacteriales bacterium
ATCTACACCTATTAAGTCGTCGGCAGCGTCAGATGTGTATAAGAGACAGATCTTAAGCTGCCCTTTATCGGTAAGGCTGACAAAAAGCGCGGCGTTAAACGCAGTAAAGCTTCTAAATTCGCAACGTCCTCTGCCTATGCGGAAAACGGGGCTTTTTCCGCGGAAAACAGGAGCGGAGGGCTTTTTGTAGGGACCATTGTTAAGCCGGACGTTAAATATTCTCATTCCGGTAGCTTTGACGATATGCCGCAGGAAAGAGAAAGGGAGGAGCGCTTACCGGCCGAGCCGGAAGAACGCCGCGATACTGGCAGAATTTACAGCCGTGAGGAAGCGCGTAAAATCCTGTTTGAGGAAAATCATGAGGCATACGAGCAGTATTTGCCTAAAAAAGCTGTTGCGGCGCCCGTTATCAAGCATGAAGAAAAGCAGGAGATTCCTGAGGTTCCAGTTCCGCCGCAAAAATATTTTGAACAAAATTATATCGCCGGGGAAATTATCAACGGCGACGAGCTGACGGAAAAGATGTCTAAAACAGGGGCTTCTTCCGCGCAGGATGCGTCCCAGGCAGAGTATTCCTCGGCTGCCGGCAGCAACGACGGGGAAGTAATTTCATATACTAAAAATTCTTATACGCATGCCTCGGAAGAAAAACTTTCTCCGGAGGAAGATTTTAAACCTTATTTTAACCCGGGACCCATTATTAACGGTGATTTTTTTGTTTCGGGCGAAGAAGCTCCCGTGGTGGAGATGTTCAGGGATATGCCTGAAATCAAGGATGATTTGCCGGGTATGCAGAATATGCCGGAAGAAGTCTCCGATCCCGACGAAGCGAGCGGAGCTATGCATGATGAGCCGGAGGTTTACCGTGCGCCCAAGGATGAACCGGAAATTCAGCCTGATGTTCGTCAGGAGGCGTCCTTAGAGTCCTCCGGATACGGAAACCTTGTCGATGAGCTGGAGCGTGAATCCACTGATTTTGCTATTGATGAGAGTGCGGCGGACGATAACGCTTCGGAAAGCGAAATTTACAGGGAAGTTCAGGCTGAACCTGACGTAACGATCGACGTGCCTGACACAGAGCCTTTGAAAGCTGCGTCGGAAGTAGAGCCGCTTACCGAAGAGACTGAATCCGAGCGGCAAGACGCGCCCGAAAATTCGGAAGCCGTAATGTCTGAAAAGTTTGAGCAATCTACTTCGTCGTTTAATATTTCCGATGAAGTGGAGGATTTAAGCGAAAGATCCTATTCCAATCCTAACGATACTACCGGCTATTACAATCAGGTGCAGCAGCCTGCTCCGACAGTGCCGGCCGAAAAAAAAGCTTCCTTTGAAAGCAAGGTAAGCGAGATAGACGTTAAGCTTAATCCTTCCGGCAAATTAAACGATCAGATAGATATCGATACTTTTGCTCATAAGGTTGCTGAGCAGAAACAGATTTCCAAACCTAAGCCTAAAAAGGCGAGTAAGTACGTTGCTCCGCCTGTGGATTTATTGGAAACCGAATCTACTCATCCCGAAACGGGAGACGACGATACTCAGAGTAAAATTCTCATTCTTGAGGAGGCGCTTGAGGAGCTGGGCGTTCCGGCAAAGGTAAACGGCGTTACGGTAGGTCCGGCCGTTACGCGGTACGAGCTGGATATGCCTCCGGGAATGTCGGTGCGTAAAATAGAAACACTGGCGCCGGACATAAGATATAATCTTGCGTGCAAAGGGCAGATACGTATAGAGTCGCCGATACCGGGCAAGCGCGCTGTCGGCATAGAGCTGCCCAATGATCAGATATATACTGTAGCGCTTAAGGATATTATAAATTCCAGTGAGTTTAAGGCTTCTCCGTCGCCGTTAACGATAGCGCTTGGAAAGGATATTCAGGGCAAAGTTATGATAACGCGCCTTGAAAAAATGCCGCATTTGCTTATTGCCGGAACTACCGGCAGCGGTAAAAGCTCTTGTCTTAACTCGCTGCTGATAAGTCTTCTGTACAAGTCTTCGCCGCAGGATGTCAGAATTATTCTTATTGACCCAAAGCAGGTCGAATTTACTGCTTATAACGGCGTGCCTCATATGATGATTCCAAACGCCATTACGGACGTAAATCAAGCAATCAATGCTTTCAAGTGGGCGTATAACGAGATGGAGCGCCGTTATAGTCTGTTAAGTCAGCATCAAGTGCGCGATATTCAGGAATATAATTCCAGCACTGCGGTCAAAGAGGGCGCTGAACCCAAAATGCCGTTTATCGTGCTTATAGTTGACGAGTTTGCCAATCTTATAATGTCGTCCCCAGCCAACCGTAAAACCCTTGAGGATTTGATTATGGCAATTGCCAGTAAGGCCAGAGCGGCAGGAATTCATCTTGTTATTGCCACTCAGCGTCCTACTGTTGACGTCATTACCGGTACAATCAAAGCCAATCTTCCAAGCCGGATCGCTTTTTCCGTTTCCAATGCTCAGAACTCGCGTATTATTCTCGATAACGTAGGTGCGGAGGCGCTTCTCGGCCGCGGCGATATGCTGTTCGCTCCGTTGGGAGAGAGCGACGAAACCCGAATTCAGGGCGCATATGTGGAAAATTTCGAGGTCCGCAATATTGTCAATTTCGTAAAGGAAAACAATGCTGCCGACTACGATTCCGAATTTGAAAACGCAATAATCGTTAAGGAGCCCGCTTCCGGGCAGGAAGCTTCCGGCGGCGATGATGAAAATCCTTACGATAAGGAGCTTATCGACGTTGTTCGTTGCGTGATCAAGTGCGGAATGGCATCAAGCTCGCTTATTCAGCGTCGTTTCCGTTTCGGCTGGAACAAGGCTGCCAGAATTATGGAGCAGATGGAAGATCTGCACTTTATCGGACCGCAGAATAATTCAAAGCCGCGCGAGGTTTACGTAACAAAGGAAAAATTTAAAGAATTCTTCGGAGAGGACTATGAGTAAGAAAATTGCCGTAGTTTCTTTGGGATGCGACAAAAACCGCATAGATACTGAAAAAATGCTTTGGTATTTAAGTTCGGGCGATTATGTCGTTACCTCAGATTATTCTGAAGCCGATATTATCATAGTCAATACATGCGCTTTTATTGAAAGCGCAAGACAGGAAGCGATAGATACTATTATCGAAATGGCTGAATATAAGCGCCGCGGAAGAGCTGAAAAGCTTATAGTTACAGGCTGTTTGGTTGAAAAATACAAAGACGAGCTTTCCGTCGGAATTCCTGAAGCGGATGCTTTTTTGGGAATCGGAGAGTATGAAAAAATCCGGGCGTGTCTTGAGGACGGGGCCTCTGCCGCAGAAAAGGACGATGGCCGAATACTGACTACGCCGCCGCATTACGCGTATCTGCGCATAGCGGACGGTTGCGATAATTTCTGTACTTTCTGTACAATTCCTTCAATCCGTGGGAAGTATCGGTCGCGTACAAAAGAAAGCCTTTTAGCCGAGGCAGAGGAGCTTTGCAGCCGCGGCGTAAGCGAGCTGATTCTTATCGCGCAGGATGTGACCGGTTACGGTAAGGATTTATACGGCCGGCCGCAGCTTACCGAGCTGGTCAGGAAGTTATCCGAGCTTAATTTCAAATGGATAAGACTTATGTACTGTTATCCGGAGCTTGTGACCGATGAGCTCATTGACGAAATAGCCGAAAATCCTAAAGTCGCAAAATACATAGACATACCTATGCAGCATGTTGCTGACAGCGTGCTGAAGCGGATGAACAGGAGAAGCAGTCATCGGCAGCTATGCGCTCTGTGCGAAAGGCTTATCGACAGAAGGATTGCGCTGCGTACAACGTTTATGGTAGGATTTCCCGGTGAAACGCAGGAAGATTTTAACGAGCTTATTGAGTTTACCGACAGATATAAGCCTTACAATCTGGGGATATTCGCTTACAGTCGTGAACAGGGAACTCCGTCGGCAAGGTTGAAAAATCAGATTCCTAAAGCGGAAAAAGTAAAAAGGGTGAATGCGCTCGGAAAGACGGCGCTGTCGAATGTCAGGAAGCTAAATTCTTCGATTGTCGGAAAAGTGATTGAAGTCGTTTACGAGGATGTGGATTATGAGAGAGGTATGTTTCGCGGCCGGACGCAGTATTCGGCTCCCGAGATAGACGGAAACGTATATTTTACCGGAAGTTTTGCCGACGTCGGAAATTACTATAAGGTAAAGATTACCGGTTACGACGATTACGATTTGATAGGAGAGTTAGTTAATGAATTTACCGACTAAAATTACCGTTATTAGACTGGCGCTGATACCTGTATTCGCGGCGCTTTATCTGATAAAATTTCCGTATCATACGATTGCCGCGACGGCCGTTTTTGTTGTCGCAAGTCTTACGGATTGGCTGGACGGTTATCTTGCCAGAAAGAATAATATGGTTACCAATCTAGGAAAGTTTCTTGATCCCGTCGCCGACAAGGTGCTTGTCGCCTGTGCGCTTGTACTTTCTGCTGTAACGGTAACGGAGACTCCGGCGTTTCAGATCTGTGTAATTGTCTGCACGATAATTATCATTGCCAGAGAGCTTATTGTTACTTGCTTCAGGACTATTGCCGCCACTAAAAACGTGATACTTGCAGCGGACAGGATCGGCAAGGCAAAGACTGCTACTCAGCTTTTCGGACTGACCTTTTATTTACCGTTTCAGGCTGTTGGAGAGTTGAACGCGACGGTCGGAGATGTATTTTTCTACGTCGGTTTTTCGTTTCTGATGATAGCTACGGCGCTGACGCTTATATCTGCGTGCAACTATATTTTACGTAACAAGGCCGTATTGAAAGAGGAATGATTTATGTCTGAGGGTGAGGAAAGGCTGCGGTCGGCGGCAAAGGCAGTTTCTGAGATCATGCTTGACGGTAAATTTAGGCTTTCACTGGCGGAGTCATTTACCGGAGGAGCCGTATCGGCGGCTTTGGTCGGCATTGCGGGTACAAGCGGATTTTTATTGGAAAGCGCAGTATGCTACTCCAACGAAGCAAAATGTCTTCGGCTTGGCGTTAAAAAAGAAACGCTTGCCAGCTACGGAGCCGTTTCGCCCGAAGTAGCCGAAGAAATGGTCAAAGGCTTGCTTACTTCGCCTATGCGGCCGGATTTTGCCGCGGCCACTACCGGTAACGCAGGGCCGGGAGTCGAAGAAAAATCTTCGGTGGGAGAATGTTACGTCGCCGCCGGAGCGTCGGACGGCCGTATCGCTGTAAAACGTCTGCAATTATTGGATTCCAGGGAAAACAATATTACTGCGGGTGCGGCGGAAGCTTTATATCTGCTTTTGGAAATCGTAAAAAAACAAAGGGGTTTATAATTATGGAAAAAAAAGACAAGGGAAAAAAGACGTCGGTGATCGATTCCAATATGTCCAAGGAGGATAAGGCCAAGGCGCTTGAAGATGCGATTGCGCAGATCGAAAAAACGTTTGGAAAAGGCTCGATAATGAAAATGACCGATTCCAAGGTAGATAAGGTGGAGGTTATTTCGACCGGATGCCTGTCCATAGACTTGGCGCTTGGCGTAGGCGGGCTTCCCCGCGGAAGAATTATAGAAATTTACGGACCGGAATCCAGCGGTAAAACGACTTTATCGCTTCATGTCATCGCTGAAGCGCAGAAGGCCGGCGGCAATGTTGCGTTTATAGATGCAGAACACGCCTTAGATCCCGTTTATGCAAGTAAGCTGGGGATAAATCTTGCGGAGCTTTATATTTCTCAGCCGGATAACGGCGAGCAGGCGTTGGATATAGCGGAATCGCTCGTGCGCAGCGGAGCGCTGGATGTTATCGTCATCGACTCGGTAGCAGCGCTTACTCCTAAAGTGGAAATCGACGGAGAAATGGGAGAGAGTCATGTCGGTTTGCAGGCAAGACTTATGTCGCAGGCATTGCGAAAGCTTGCAGGCGTTTGCAATAAAACCAAGACCTGTATAATTTTTATCAATCAGCTCCGCGAAAAGGTAGGCGTTATGTACGGCTCTCCCGAAGTTACGCCGGGAGGCAAAGCGTTGAAGTTTTACGCAACAGTCAGAATAGACGTGAGGAAGGGCGAGCCGGTTAAAAACGGTACGGAAATTATAGGCAATAAGACAAAAATAAAAATCGTAAAGAATAAAATGGCGCCGCCGTTTCGCGTTGCCGAAGTCGATATAATTTACGGTAAAGGCATTAGCCGGGAAAGCTCTCTGCTTGAGCTGGCGCTTAAATTCGACATTATACAAAAAAGCGGCTCGTGGTTCAGTTATAACGACGAAAAGCTTGCGCAGGGTAAGGACGCTGTGAGGACGCTTTTAGAAAACAACAAGGAGCTTTATGCGGAAATCGAATCTAAGGTAAAGATTTTGGCGATGGATAATGCCGATTTGATTGATTTAGATACGGATGAGGGCGGCATCGGCGACGACGAATAATAAATGCAAACAGTCTCGTATTTCTTGACAATCTTTGCGAATTAGTGTATGATAATAAGCAGGTGTATAGCGCACCTGCTTATTTGTTTTTTATCTGAATAGTTTGACGAGAACTGATTAAGATTTTAGCAGATACAGATTATACTTTTACTGTCTCTTATACACAT
>USBU01000073.1 GCA_900553005.1 uncultured Eubacteriales bacterium
GAGATGTAGCTCCGTCTCGTGGGCTCGGAGATGTGTATAAGAGACAGATATTGAGGTCGATTTTGACAGAGTGGGACAGGCGGGCTCCCCGACAAGGGTTGTAAAAATGCTTCGGACCGCGGGAAAAACTCGCAAATGCGTTTTTATCGACAAGTCAGAGCTTTTTCCTTTGGTGGAAAAACTGCGCGGCAAAAAGGCTGAGGCTTCAAAGCCTGCGCCCAGCGCCGAAAAGGTCGGATTGGCGTTTGCAATCGGTTCGGGAGCGGAAAAATACGCTGAAGCCGTAGCAGAAAAGACGATTGGATTTTCCTCGCTTTCTGCCGAAGAAGCGGTACAGGCGATACAAAAACATTCGCCGGACGCGGTTTTTTGGCGCTCGGCGCCGCAGCTTAAAACCGAGGCCGCGCGCGCGGCCGCTTTGATGCGTTTGGGACTTTGCGCCGACTGTACCGCCGTCAGATCGGAAAACGGCCGCATAGTAGTTACGCGGCCCGTTAACGGCGGCGTCGATTTTGCGGATATCGTAAGCTTGACTAAGCCCGCTATGGCGACGGTTTTATGCGACGACGGCCGCGGCGGCGTCATTGTATCGGCAGGCAGGGGGTGCAGTAATGCCGTTGCGGAAAAGCTTGCCGGCAGGTTGAACGCCGAAATCTGCTGTACCAGGCCCGTTGTGGACGACGGGCGTATGCCGTATGCGCGTCAGGTTGGCCTTACGGGTAAAGCGGTTTCGCCGGATATATATCTTGCCGTCGGCGTCTCGGGAGCGGTTCAGCACACCTGCGCTATGGAAAACAGCGGAGCCGTCGTCGCCGTAAATCCCGATCGAGGCGCTCGTATTTTCGATTACGCCGATTACGGAGTAATTTGCACGGCCGAGGAATTATCGGCATTGATTTAAGTAATTTACTTTAATTAAGGAGTTGTTAAATATGTCTTTAGTTACTTTGAAAGAAATACTTTCTCCGGCAAAAAACGGAGGTTACGCCGTGCCGGCTTTTAACGTCTATAATATGGAAACGGTTATGGGCGCGGTTTCCGCGGCCGAAAAGCTTAGTTCTCCCGTCATATTGCAATGCTATGCCAGGCTTTTCAAGGAGGGCTCTGCGTTCTATCTGGCGCCCGTTATCAAGGAGGCGGCAATAAGAGCTTCCGTCCCGGTGTGCTTTCACCTTGACCACGGAAACGGCGATACGGAGCTGATGCGCGCGCTGCGCTACGGCTGTACGGGCGTGATGACGGACGCAAGTATGCTGCCTTTTGCGGAAAATGTAGCCGCGACTCGGCGCACGGTGGAATTAAGCCGTCTGTCCGGCGTGTCGGTTGAGGGAGAGTTGGGGCATATAGGCACGACTGCGGATTCCGGCTTTTCGGATTTCACCGATCCTAAGGAGGCGGATTTGTTTGTGCGTGAAACGGGAGTCGATGCGCTTGCCATACTCGTAGGCACGGCGCACGGCAGATATAAGCAGGCGCCTAAGCTTGATATTGCGCGTATTGCGGAGATAAACGAGCTGACCGACGCGGCTCTTGTATTGCACGGCGGCAGCGGCGTGCCTGATGATGAAATCAAAAAAGCGATCAAGGCCGGTATCGCTAAGGTCAATTTCGGCACCGACGTATGCTATTCGTTTTTGGACGCGGTTTTTGCTACCTCTAGGGAAATTTACGCTATCGATCTGTTTATGAAGGGCGCGGTAGCTTCGGTCGAGGCGTTTGCCGAAAGTAAAATAAAACTGTTGGGCTCGGAGAAAAGAGCATGAATAGGATAACGGGCATTGGCGCGTGCGTTTACGATACGCTTATAAGAGTGCCTCATTATCCTGAAGAGGATACTAAGCTGCGCGCTTGGGACGTTGTCAGCGCAGGCGGCGGCCCGGTCGCTACCGGCTTGGTCGCTGCAGCTAAGCTAGGCGGCAGCTGCGCCTATATCGGCGCGCTTGCGCTTGATTCCGCCGGCGACTATCTGGAAAAGGATTTCAGGCGTTACGGCGTGGAGACCGATTTAATCGAAAGACTGCCGGGAAGTTCGTTTACCTCTACGGTTCTTCTTGCCGGCGACAGCAAAACGCGCACGTGCGTTTTTGACCGCGGCACCGTTTATGAAAGCGCACTGTCCGAGTGCCAGCTTGCCGCGGTAAGGGCTTGCGACGTGCTTATGGTTGACGGCAACAATCTGGCTTCCGCCGTAAAAGCTGCGGAGGCGGCGCGCGAGGCGGGCGTAAAGGTGCTGTACGACGCCGGCGGATTGTACGACGGAGTGGAAAAATTGATTCGATATGCCGATTATCTCATTCCGTCCGAAGAATTTGCGCTTGGGTTTACCGGTGAAAAATCTGCTGAAGCCGCCGCAAAAAAGCTGTATGAAAAATATGCGCCCCGTGCGGTTGTCGTAACTCAGGGGAAAAACGGCGGAATATTTTTTTGCGGCTCGCCCGAAAGCTATCCCGCGTTCAAAGTCGACGCGGCGGATACAAACGGCTCCGGCGACGTTTTTCACGGCGCTTTCGCGTATTTTCTTTCCGCAGGATTTTCCGTCCGCGACTGCTGTAAGCTGTCGTCGGCCGTTTCCGCGCTGAAGTGTACGCGTGTCGGTTCTAGACAGGGAGCCCCGTCCATGGCCGAGCTTAAGTCGTTTCTTGCCGAAAGAAGAGTAACGGTTCAGGAAATACCTGAATAGACGTTATAAAAGGGTTTAAGGAGTATGACAAAAGGAGCTTTGCGTTTTTTTGCAGGCTCCTTTTGTCATATTGCCGCGTTTGGCGCGCCGGCGGCTTATTTATTTTTATACATGCGTCGGTATATTTTTATTTTGCAAGAAGTATCTGCGCCGGGTTTTTCGTCAAAACATAAGCTGCCGAGTATTGACTCGGATTTGTGCGCTTAAAAGTCTTAGCGGATTTCTGGCGCGGCAGTATCTGTAATTCCGGTCAAACGGCTTTTAAACTTAATGTCTATCATAACAGTATCCGTTCGTCGCATTCTCCGCCGTAATAAAGCGAGGGAAGCGGCGCGGGGCGTTCGCAGCCGGTCGATATATTTACAAACGTTCCGTTTTTGCCGCTTTTTTCTGCGGCGGCAAGTATTTCCATGACGGCAAGTCCCATTTCCGGAGAGACGCGCTGTTTTCTGCCGGTGCGTATAGACCAGGCAAGTTCAGCCGCGCCAAGTCCGCGCGAGTCCGTCAGATACGGATGAGTGAATGGCAGCGGAGTTTTGTCGCTTCCGCGCGTTTTGACGTAAATCGTATCCCCGAAGTTATTTGGATCGCCAAGGTAGAGTATGCCCTCGTCGCCGTAAACCTCAAACGTCGTTTCGTTGCCGAACAGCTCGCTGGTGATAAGCAGATTGCCCGTAACGCCGTTTGCAAATTCCAAAGTAGCGGCGAGAGTGTTTGGCGTTTCTACCGTAAAATCGTCGTTGAAGCGCGTATTGTTCGGGTTAAGATAGGGGCGTATCCTGTTTCGTGTGAAGGAATTGCCGCACACGCGCTTTACGGGACCGAACAGATTTATGAGGTTATAGAGATAATATCCGCCCATATCGTATGGTATGCCGCCGCCCGGATACATTACCGAAAATTTCCGTTTTCTGTCGTCCTCGTCGTTTTTTATCATATGGTACCCGCGTATCAGTACGGCCGAAAAAGCAATCGGACTTCCGATAAGGCCGCCGTCAAGAAATTTACGCGCGCTCTGCCAGCTTCCGCCTAAAAACGTGTCGGGCGCAACCGCCAGCCTAAGGTTGTTTTTTTCGGCTAAAGCGTAAAGCGACCGAGCTTCATCCGCGGTTACGGCCATACATTTTTCCGAATAGACGTGCTTGCCTTTTTTCAGCGCGGCTTCGGTGATTTCGTAATGCGAGGAAGGATACGTCAGATTTATGATAAGCTCTGTTTGAGGATCGTTCATAATATCCTGCACCGTGCGCTTTTTTACGCCGTATTTTTCCGCCTGAGCGGAGGCCTTTTCGTCTACCGAATCCGCTACGCCGGTAATTTCGATTATCGAAAAACGCGTCGTCAGATTTTTAAGATAAATATCGCTTATCATTCCGCAGCCTATCACCGCGGCCTTTACCTTTTCTAATTTCATTGATCGGCCCCCGCTTTTTTAAGAAAATCATAGCTTTTTGCAACGCATTCAAATTCGTCCTTTCCGTAGCAGTCGTCCTGCTCGACGATATAATATTTTGCTCCTATGCTTTTTGCCGCTTTAAGGATTCCCGGCCAGTCGAGATTGCCTTCGCCTACTGGTGCGAATAGTTTTTTGACAAACTCGATTTTTTCTCCGTCTGCCGGCCGCGCTATCGCGTAATCCTTAAAATGAAGGAAATCTATGCGTTTTGCGTGCTTAAGGATATAATCGGCAGGATTCATGCCTCCGGACTGAATCCAGTGAGTGTCTGGCATAAGCGTCACGGTATCCGGATCGGTGTAATTTTCCATAAGGTCTATTACGCGTTCATGTCCCGATTTATAGTATTCAAAGGCGTGCGAGTGATACAAAAACTTAAGTCCGAGCGGCTTTATAAGCTTTCCGGCGTCGTTCATTTTTCCGCAGTATTCCTTTACTTTTTCGGGACTGTCAAGAAAGGAGTAGGGAATGGAATGCAGACCTATGTATTTAAAACCGAATAGGCCGCTGAGCTCCTCTATACGGCCGAGGCTTTGCGGGACGCGTTCGAGCGGCACGGCGGAGGAGATAATTTTAATCCCAAGATCCTCGGTCAGATTTTTAAGCGCGCAAGCGTTTAATTCGTCCGGCACGGTATATTGCAGGTTTTCGTAGCCGATTTCCCTAAGCCGCGTAAAGGTTTTTACAACGTCGCCGAAGGTTTTGGTATGGTTTCGCATCGTATACATCTGCAAAGCTATTTTACTCATAAATTCCTCCTGTAAGGTTCAGCCGTTTCATGATACGGCCGAGGTATATAAATTATAACATTAAAAAACCGCGCTTAGCCTTTCATGCCTAAGCGCGATTGTATCAAAAATTACGATATTTTGGCTCTGACTAATTGTGCTTTTTGGGATTTTTGCCGTAAGCGCGGTTGTATGCTCTGTAAAACGTGCTCTGAGAATCAAAGCCGCATTTCATATAGGCTTCGGTGACGGTGGCTGCGGTTCCGTTTTCCAGCATGCGCCTTGCGTTATAAACGCGCACGGAGTTTAAGTAATCCCGTAAGTGCGTACCCAGATACTCGTTAAAAAGCTTTGAAAAATAATTTGCCGAATACCCGAAATCCGCCGACAAGGAGTTTAAAGTTATCTGATCTTGATAGTGCTCGTTTATAAAGCCTACTATTCTGCGGATAAGATGAACCTCGGTTTTGTCCGACGGTGCGGAGCGCGGATAAAAGCGTCCGATCAAACCCAAAAGCGTGCACGCTATGCCCTCGTCGATAATGGCTTCACCCGAGTAAGGCGTAAGCCTCTCAACGGCCGACAGGATTTCCGTATTCGCTTTTTTGTCGTTCAGCAATACCGGAAAGCCTGCGTTTGCCTGCGTAAAAAAAGGCTCGGTCAGCTTTCTTCCCAGTATGAAAACGTGAGTTTCGTTGCCCTTATACGATTTATACGAATGCAGATCAAAGCGGTTGATAAACAGCGCGTCGCCCGAAAAAGCCGAGTGCGATTTGCCGTTGACCGTCGCTTCCGTTCTGCCGTTTTTAAGAAAAACGATTTCCAGGCTTTCGTGAAAGTGCGTTGCAAATATGCTGTCGCACTGCTTGATTGAGAAAAAATATTGCAGTTTTTCTTTCTCGTCTCTGAATTTTTCGTAGCTCAGCTCCATTTCTTACTCCTTTTGCTTCGATACTCTAGAGGAGACATGCCCGCGCGTTTTCTGAACTCCCTGTGAAATTGAGACAGCGACGTAAAGCCGCAGGTAAAGCACAGCTCCGTTACAGGCGCATCCGTTGACGCCAAAAGTCTCATCGCGCATTCCGATTTCAGATCGTTTAAGTATTCTTTGTAAACCTTTCCGGTTGCCGCTTTGAATTTTTTGCAGAAGTAGTTTATTTGAAAGCCGGCCTCGTCAGCCGCTTCGCGCAGAGTGGGGTTATGCGCAAAGTTATCGTGAACGTATCTTACCGCGCGCAAAATCGGGGAGGCATCAGTACCGCTGTCGGAAACCGTCTTAAGCCGCATCAGGCACGCAAGCAGCGCGCCCATGAGATGATCGGAATATTCTTTGGAAAAAGCGCGCGGCCGTTCGGTCTCGCGTATCAGCGCGTCCATTGCTGCGGTTACCAAATTCCGTTCTGTCGGCGGCAGTTTCCCGTAAACAAGTCCGCCGCCGTTGAGATACGAGGAAAAAACGCTGTTTTCTCCGTTGTCCGGCATAAAGGAAACGTGATACAGGCGGAACGGCGTATCGGCCCTGACCTCATGCATATCGGTAGGACGTAAGATGTATGCCGTTCCGGCAGACATTTCGTATTCCTTTCCGTTTATTATATTGCTGTCTCTTATACACATCTCCGAGCCCACGAGACGGAGCTACATCTC
>USBU01000074.1 GCA_900553005.1 uncultured Eubacteriales bacterium
TTAAGTCGTCGGCAGCGTCAGATGTGTATAAGAGACAGATATAAATCACGGCTATGAAAAAACGAGAAAATTTAAAAAGCCGCAGTCGGATTGCCAAATGCAAAAAACGGCTGTTTTACGGACTTCAGTCGTTTTCCTTATTGTCGTCGGGGTTTTTCTCTTTATCCGGCTTATTCTTTTTGTGCGCGTCGGTAAACGATTTGAATTGCTCGCTGAGCGGAATCGAGGTTTTAAACGGCGACATGAAGACGCTTTTTTTCTTTATTGCGTTAAGCCTGTCCCTAACGTGAATTTTAAACGCTTCCCATTTGACTATATAGCCGCTGTTTACGGCCATTTTTTTGATTTTTTTAGCGATTTCAAGGCTTTGGATTAAATCTATAAGAAAAACTCCGTAAAAAATTCCCATCAGAAAAACGGCCAGGGTAAACCAGCTGATCGACACGAAAGAAACTGTAAGCGATACTATGGGATCAAACAGCAGGTAATAAAACGCCGCGCCGAGCGCTGTCCATATCAGTGAAAATTCCGGACAGATTATGCCCATAAAGTTCAGCGGCCTGTCGGAATAGTCCCAAAGCTTGATTTTCATGCCCTTGATGAATATCAGGCCGCCGATAAGCTCGATGGCCGTCATTATCAGGCCGATACCCACGATGACCGTTGCGTCGAAAAGCGCTCTTGAGGGGAAAGCGTCTTGAAAAATCAGCAGAATAAACGTATAACCGGTCAAAAACAGAACGCCTATGCCGTATATCGGCAGGTACGGGCCTTTCAGCAGTCCCGGATTTATCCAGCGTTTCGTGGATACAAAGCGTCTGAAAAATAATTCTATGACCCATCCGATTACGGAGAAAATCATGAATATGAAAGCGGCTATAAAAAAATACGTCTGCAGCTGCTCGCTCGTTTCCAGTTCGCTTATCTTTTCCAAAACGTCCATCGCACGTATCCTTTACCTTGCCGGCATATTTTTTCTCGAAAAAAAAGTTGTTTTGCGTCTTGTCTGCTATTATAGATGATAGAGCCCGCAGTGTCAAGCTAAACGTCCGCCGCCCGTTTCTCGGCGGTTGTTTTGGTTGTCCGGCATTCAGCCAATCAGTATGATTTGAGCTTTACCGGCAAACTTTGCGCGCGTGTTTTTTTCGGAATAATCACGCGGCATTTAAAATACGCGTATTACGCTTTACGAGGGGAAATCCGTTGACAACGTTCTCTGCGTTTGCTATAATACCCGACGGCTGTCAAAGGAAATGCAGAATCGGGATATTGTTTTACGTAAAGCTGGCTCTTTACGGACTTTGTCCGCGCTGTGCGTTTCTAAAGGCCGGGAGGAATATTATGTACGATTTGGTTATAGTGGGCGCAGGCCCTGCGGGAATATTTACCGCTTTGCAGCTTTTGAAGCGCGGCTTAAAATCTAAAATCGCTATTATAGAACAGGGTAAACTTATAGAAAAACGGCGCTGTCCAAAGGATAAAAGCCGCGAGTGCGTGCATTGCAGTCCGCATTGTCATATTACCAGCGGATTTGCGGGCGCGGGCGCGTTTTCGGACGGCAAGCTGTCGCTGTCGTATGAAGTCGGCGGAGATTTGCCGTCGCTTATAGGCGCCGGTAAAGCCGGTCGGCTCATAGATTACACGGATAAAATTTATCTGGATTTCGGCGCGGATACGCACGTCGAGGGAGCGTCCGACTGCGCGGCCATAAAGGAAATACGCAAAAAGGCAATAATCGCCGATCTTAAGCTTGTCGATTGTCCGATACGCCATTTAGGTACGGAAAAAGCGCACGAGCTTTATAAGAGGCTTCAGGACTATCTGATTGCGGGCGGAGTTGACATACTTGCCGAGACCGATTGCGAGGATATTATGATACGCGACGGCCGGGCTTTCGGAGTTATTGCCGGCGGCAAGGAGATCAAAGCGGGCAAGGTCGTGGTTGCTACCGGACGCAAGGGCGCGGATTGGCTTGAAAGCATGTGCAGAAAGCACGGCATCGACAACAGCGCCGGCACCGTCGATATCGGCGTCAGGGTAGAACTTAGAAACGAGATCATGGAGGAGGTCAACGCCGCGCTTTACGAGTCTAAGCTTATCGGCTATCCCAAGCCTTTTAAAAATAAGGTGCGCACCTTTTGTCAGAATCCGGGAGGATTTGTTGCGCAGGAGAATTACGAAAATAATCTGGCCGTGGTAAACGGTCACAGCTTTAAGGACTTGAAAAGCGAAAACACCAATCTGTCGATTTTGTGTTCTCACAATTTTTCGGTGCCGTTCAATCAGCCCATATTGTATGCGCAAAAGGTCGGCCAGCTTATGAATATGCTGGGCGACGGCCATATCCTTGTGCAGCGATTGGGAGATATTAAAAGCGGAAAACGGACTTGGCAGCACGAGCTTGACCGCTCTAATCTGCGTCCCACGCTGAAGGATGCCGTTGCGGGCGATATAACCAGCGCTCTGCCGTATCGGACAATGACGTCCATTCTCGGCTTTATTGAGCAGATGGATATGGTTGTTCACGGCTTTGCGGCAAACGAAACGCTTTTATATGCGCCGGAAATTAAGTTTTATTCCAATCGTATTAAAATGGACGCGGACTTCAATACTTCGGTGCAAAATCTGTATTGCTTGGGCGACAGCAGCGGCTGGACGAGAGGACTTATGATGGCGTCCGCCATGGGCGTGGCGCTTGCCGACAGATTTGCCGACAACGGCGAGCTTGCTTAATATAATATTTTTTTGTAAAACGTGAAACCGGTCCGGCATAAAGCAGGGACCGGTTTAAAATACGGACTGTTGAATAAAACGGCCGACGCTTTTGCGTTCAGCTATTTTTCAAATTCGATTATGTCGCGACTCAGCCGCGAGATTTTAGTCAAAGAAACCAGCTTTATGCCCTTGCTTCTTAAAAGCGCGCCGCCCGGCTTAAAGGTTTTTTCGACTGCGACCGCTACGCCGGCAAGCTTAGCGCCGGACTGGCGCACGATCTCAATCAGTCCCGCGGTCTCCTTTCCGCCCGCGAGGAAATCGTCTACGATCAGCACGGTGTCGTCGGACGAAATGCAGTCCTTTGAAACTACAAGATCGTATACCGTGCCCGCGGTATACGACGCGATTTTTGCCGACCAGCAGTCGCCGCTAAGGGCTTCGCGCTTGTTTTTACGCGCGAAAACGGCGTTGGTCTTAAATTTTTCGGCGGTAAAGCAGGCCAGCGGAATACCGGCGGCCTCTGCCGTAAGAATTTTAGTGACCGCGTCTCCGTCGAATTTTCTTTTTATTTCCGCGCCCAGCTTTGAAAGAAAAGCCGGATCTATGCCGTGATTTAAAAATCCGGAAAGACTTAAATAACCGTTTTTTGCCACGCGGCCTTCGCTTTTTATCTTGTCTTCAAGCAGCTTCATGGTCCGTCTCCGTCGAAAGTAGTTTTGGCAATACCGACAGCGTATATTGTATAGCTTCGCGCGGGTTATGTCAACCGCTTTTGTCTTAATAAAATGATTTTGCCGGTCGTTCTTTTTACGCCGGCTTGCGTGTTGCGTCTTTTAAAATAAGGTGTTATAATAATAGGGAGAATAGGATAGTCGGGAGGTTTAATTATGCCCTGGTATCAAAGGCTTTGGGAATTCGTAAGCGGATTTTTTTATGAAAATTGGCAAAGAATTCTGATTTTTGCGCTGGTTTTGGTGGTAGGCTTTATTGTCGTCAAGATAATTATTGCTTTCAGCGGCAAGGTAATGAAAAAGTCCAAACTGAACAACGCCGCGGGGGATTTTCTTTTGTCGGTGATAAAAGCGCTGTTATACATTGTGTATATTATTGCGCTGCTGTCGCTGCTGGGCGTACCGACGACCAGTTTGGTCGCACTTTTATCGGTTTTTGCGCTGGCAATATCGTTGGCCATGCAGAATACTATTTCCAATCTGGCCAGCGGCGTCGTAATAATAGCGACTAAGCCCTTTGAGGAGGGCGATTACGTCGATATCGGCGATAATTCGGGAAGCGTTCAGCATATATCGATATTCAGCACGCGGCTGGTTACTCCGGACAATAAGATAATCGTTATTCCCAACAGTACGGTGGCGTCGTCGGATATCGTCAATTACAGCACGCAGCCCACTCGCAGACTGGATCTTACGCTTTCGGTAAGCTACGGCACGGATGTGGAAAAGGTCAAGTCTGTCGTAAGCGAGGTAATCGCGCGTCATGAGGAGATTTTTACGGATCCGGCTCCCATGATTCGGTTGGCCGAGCACGGAGCAAACTCTCTTAATTTTACCCTGAGAGTCTGGGTGAAAAATTCCGATTACTGGAACGTAAATTTCGATCTTAAAGAGGAGATTCTTAAAGCGTTTGAATCTGCGGATATAGAAATACCGTTCAATCAGCTGGACGTTCATGTGCTGAAATCCGAATAGTTGTTTATTTAAACGGCAAACGGCCGTCTCCGACAAAGCTTTCGCTTATGCTGTCGGGGGCGGCCGTTTTTGATGACAATCGGCGGTTAATTGATAAGTCCTATAAGATTCTGGTACGTGCCGGGGAAAAACAAAAATATTACGATTATCGCCAGGCATGCGTAAAATATTATCCGCAGAACGATATTGCGTTTGGAAATGGCCTCAAGTCCTACTACGGCTACAAGCAGCAGCGAGCCGTATGTAAGCGCAATGTTTATTATATTAAGCAGCGTCGCATTGGTGATAAACTGCCACTGTGCGTTTGCAAGCGCCAATATGTAAACAGCAACCATTATAACGGCAATGATTTCGCCCATTACGTCAAATACTTTTTCCAATTTTTTCATGTGCTTTTCTCCTTAATGTAAAATGGAATCGGGTATGCCGGCGCATTTTTAATATTTTACGCCTTGATTACTTGACTATTATATTACCGGCCGGCGGCGTCAGTCAATAAGAGCTGCATTAACGTTTTATTACAATTTGATTAAAATTGCGCCGCCGAAAATCTTAGTAATTTTGCCTGGTGTTCGGTAATTTTAAAATATCCGTCAAAACGAATGACAATTGTCGCGGCTTTTAGTATAATATCAGCGTAAGCTTTGCTTTTGCTTGCCGCGGCAGCGGTTTTTGCAGAAATGTCCGCGCTGTCAGGCGTAAGCCGTGCCGCGGAAACTGCTCAGCAGGCCGTCTCCGGATTTAAAACGAGATAACTTTTGCGTAATAAAGCCGTGCGGCAAAAATGCGGACAGTTAAATTAAAATTCCATTATAAGGAGTGTTATTATGATTGAAAAAACTTACAGCTTTGATCATGGCGGAAAGACGATCGACGTCTATACGCTTAAAAATTCGTCAGGGATGGAGATGGACGTCTGCATCTACGGCGGCAGAATTTTAAGGCTTACCGCTCCCGACAGAAACGGCAGAATGGGCGACGTTATCATGGGATTTAAGCGGCCGGAGGATTACGTTAAAAATCATGCGTATTACGGCGCGTTTATCGGCAGGTACGGCAACCGTATCGGAGGGGCCTGCTTCACTCTTAACGGCGTTACATACAAGCTTTATCCCAATAACGGACGCAATACGCTGCACGGCGGAAAGGAAGGCTTTGACGTAAAGGTAATGTCGGCCGAGGTCAGGGACGGCAAGCTTGTGCTCGGATATCTTTCTCCGGACGGCGAGGAGGGCTATCCAGGCAACCTAGATATAAAGGTCAGCTATTCCCTTACCGACGATAACGAGGCGGTGCTTGAATATTACGCCGTAACGGATAAAGATACTTTGTGCAATCTTACTAACCATGCGTATTTTAACATAGGCGACGGCGACGATATCCTTGACCAGGTGCTGGAAATTAAATCTTCGCGCATTACGCCCGTTGACGACGAGCTTATTCCGCATAACGAATTTATGGATATCGACGGAACTCCGTTTTCCTTTAAGGGCGGAGTCAAGCTGGGTAAAAACATGTTTTCCGACGAACACATGATCGCGCTTTGTCACGGATTCGATTTCAACTATTGCATTGACCGCGAGACCGAAAACGATCTGGAAAAGTGCGCCGGAGTCTATGACGAAAAAAGCGGACGCTATATGGAATGTTTTACCACGCTTCCCGGCGTTCAGCTTTATACCTCCAACACCGTAAAAGGGACCGTCGGCAAAAAGGTTTATGAAAATTACGCCGCGCTTTGTCTTGAAACTCAAGGCTATCCCAACGCGCCGAACTGCCCCGCATATCCGTCCACGGTACTTAAAAAAGGCGAGGAATATAAAACAAAAACCGTATATAAATTTTCCGTCAAATAGCTGATTTTTAAATCGCGCGGCGCTTTATGTGACCGCGCGGTTTTTTTATTGCGGCTTTTAACTTGCGGCACGCTTAAAGTGGTTTTCTTTTAGCGTTGTTTTTGGTGCTTTTTTACCAAAATCATATTGCCAAGAGTAAGAAGTTATGATATACCTGTCTCTTATACACATCTCCGAGCCCACGAGACGGAGCTACATCTC
>USBU01000075.1 GCA_900553005.1 uncultured Eubacteriales bacterium
GTAGCTCCGTCTCGTGGGCTCGGAGATGTGTATAAGAGACAGGTTATGAATATTGGACTGGGCGTGCATATCGACGGCGCTGTTAATACGGCCGGAAACGGCGGTTACAGTCTGGAGGTGTTTATTCCGTGGAGCTCGCTCGGCTACGACGCCAAGCCGGAAAGGGTCCGCAGCATGTTCACGATCGAAAGAAACGAGAAAGCGGAAAACGAATCTCCTTTCGCCTGGGAGCTTATCGGTAAGCCCCTCGGGGTTACCTGGGACAGCGTGGGCACCTGGCACGTATTCGACGAAAACGGCTTCTATATTGCGCCCGAGGGCGAAAACTTCGGTCACTATAAAGATAAAACATATACCGACGGTTTTGATTTAAGTCACGATAACGGAGAAAATCCCTACGTCGATTCAACGGCAGGAGCGGACGCCAAGCTTTACGTCAAGGATTTTTACGATACTGTGCAGTATGCCGAAACGACGATAAAGATAAACGAAATTTATAACAACGACGGCTTTCCTAAGGTAGGCTTTATGTTTGCCGGCGATCCCGCTACGATAGGCGGCGAAACTCATTCGCGCTCCGTAATGGCGACGTTCGACGTTTCCGCCGACGGGAAAAGGATAAACGGATTTTTCTCCACCGAGTCCCAGCTCGACCAGTTTTCCACATGGGACTGGGGATCTCCTAAGAAAATATCCGTGTCCAACGCGTTTAACGTAACTGCTCAGGCGGCCACGATCGCGGTTTACCGCAACGGTGAAAAGTTTTATTATTTCGTAAACGGAATTCTGGTCGGAGAAAACACTTACGAATATATCGCCGCCGATACCAAGACTTTCGCGGCTATACTGTCTTTTAACGTGGGGGCAAGATACAGCGATTATATATTCCTGACGGGAGAGGACGCTTCCGCCAAGGGAAATTCCATGATTTCCTCCGCCACCCCGTCGCATTACGACATCGACGGCGACGAGAGCGACTGGAGCGATTATTCGGGTACGGTGATAGGCTCCTGGGCTTACGACGGCAGCGGTAAGGAATTTACCGTAAAATCCATATTAAAGGACGACGGCCTGTATTTTCTGACAAAGGCCAAGCACGGTCTTTATCTTAGCGGCATCGCTCAGATAACCTGGAATTCCTCTATAGAGATAGGGCTTACGACACAAAACGGCACGGCGTCGCTTTCGTTGTTTGCGGCTCCCGGCCGCGCGGATATCATGACCGCAGTCATGAAAACCGACGATTCGGGGGTAAGCGGCTCTCCTACGCGCTATACCTCGGTTATCGAGGGATATATTCCCATGGATTTGCTGGACTATATGAATGCGGTTGTGGACGGCAAGGTGCGCATAGGCTTTGCATGGCGTACCGGCAACGGTGACGAAACGGTTAATGTTAATAGCGATCCTAACGGCTCCGCGCTTGATTCGACTAAATACGAAGTAATAATGTCGCGCGGACGCAACGCGGATAAGCCTTACATATGGCATCCCTATAATTCGGCTCCGTGGGAGAAGGATAAGCGCAGCTATGTCGGAGCGGAAGGCATTACCGTTTCGGGCAGGGCGGAGGAGCGTACCGTTGACGGTAAATCGGAGGATTGGAATAACTTTAACGGTTATATCGCCAAGGCAGAGGGCGTTGCTACGATAAAGGACGGCGCGGTAACGATCGACGACCGCGGCTACGGCTTTACCTCCATGCTGCACAAGGGACGGGACGGACTGTATTTCTATACGGTCGCAAAGCACCGCAAATATAAGATAAGCGACGAAACCCTCGGCTGGCAGAGTAACTTCGTTATAGAGGCGGGTATAAGCAAAAACTCCGATAATACGGCCGTTGGCAGCGCCAGACAGTTCTTCTTTACGCCCGAAGGATGCATTCCGCACGGAGTTGTCATCGATTACGTCATGAGGACGGTCGGCAGCGACGCCGAGGGCTATACGACGATTACGGAGGGCTTTATACCGAACGCGGAGCTTGTAAACCCCAACGACGAGGTGTTCGATAAGGCAACGGGGCTGGCTAAAGACGGCTACAGCGTGCGCGTCGGCGTAGCCTGGAGAACTCGGGACGACTATTTGCAGATTCAGAACCGCGGCTACGACTGTTATTGGCAGACTCCGGAAACGGAAGGCTGGAATATACCCAATATGCTGTATTGCGACGAGGACGGACTTCGCACCTCGCAGTATAAGGCCGAAGCGTTTACGATCGACGGTAACGCCGACGACTGGAGCGAGGTCGGTGTTTTCGACAGCAGGACGGGCAACGATTCCACGCTCGGGAGCGATCAGCAAAGAAGCGTTGAAACAAAGGTTGCGTACAAGGACGAGGGACTCTATTTTGTCACCGTTGCAAAAACGTACAGCGTTGTAGGCTTCAACTATCAGACGGGTGCGCCCAATAACAGCAACGCTTTCCGTAACACCTCTATTGAGCTTCAGATTGAAAAGAGCGGCGGCGGAAACGCTCAGCTTTGGTTTGCGTCCTACGGCAACGTTCTGCCCGGTAAAATCGAATCGCGCTGTGAAATAACTTCCGAGTCGGTCACCGTCGGCGGCGAGCCGCGCACCAGATATACCGTCGTGATAGAAGGATTTATTTCCCAGGCGGCCATAAAGCAGCTGGCTGGACTTGATAATCCCGATTCGCTGAGTATGCTGGCGGTGTTTGCAAACGTTAATCCGCAAAACGACGGCGTAAGCGGACAGTATTCCGATCCCATCGACGGCGGAGCCGTAAACGGCAACACGGCGTCCTTCTGGGGAACTTTCGGTTCCTATCATACCGTAAATAAAAGCTGACGCCGGTTAAATAGGATTTTTACCGCATCAAAAGGGGAATCCCGTTTAAGGGATTCCCCTTTATTATGTTTTAAAATATTGCTTCTGATTTTCCGTACAGCGTTGGCCGCCGGGATAAGCTTTCCGCATTGGCCGACGTTTTAACAGGCAAGAGGATTGGCTTGCTTGCGGCTTAAAAAAGGCTTGCTTTAGCGCGCATTTTCAGCCGCGATAGTTTTATAATCTGTTTCCGTAAATCTCCCTGAATTTTTTAGGGGAGCAGCCTGTCGCCGACTTAAACAATTTGGAAAAGTACGCGGCGTCGTAGTAGCCTGCGTCCGCCATTACTTCGTTTATCGGCGCATCGGTATTCTCCAGCAGCGATTTAGCTTTTTCCAGCTTCAACATATTCATATATTTCATGGGAGAGATTCCCGTGCGCTCTTTAAATTTTCGTATAAAGTAGTTAGGGCTTAAATTTGCTTCGCCGGCCATGGCCGCGACGGTCAGCTTGTCGCCGGGCATTTTTTCCGCCGCTTTTATCGCCGCGTTTATTTCGTCGTCCGGCTTGTTTTTCAGTTTTGCTTCCGATTTTTCATAGTAATATCCGACGATCAGCGCCGCCGAACCCGCCGTAAGCGCCGCATCGGCCGGTGCGGACCTGGCGGCGTGCAGCAATAGTCCGTCAAACAGAGTATTGACGTATTCCGGCTCGGTAACCTTTATCTTTTCGGGGATTAAAAGCGAATTTGGCGAAACGCCGCCGCAGACGAGGTCAAAGTGAAACCAGTATTTTTCGGCGTAGCCCTCTTTGCCCAACCGATACGAATGCTCCGTGCCGGGCGGTATAAGCGTCATTTCGTTTTTCCCGACTCGGTATAAATTTCCTCCCGCGCGTATTTCCACGCTTCCGTCCGTTACGTAGTACAGCTTCCCGTTGGGACAGACGGTTTTATCGGCTCTCCAGCTTTTGCTTAGCCGCAGTCTGCCGCCGTAATAATAAGTGATCTTTAATTCCTTAAAGGGTATCGCATTCATAAATTTTCATCTCCGATCCGTCAGATAACCGGGTTTTATCATAAAATTGTAAATTTGTCAATAATTAAGATAATTTTTTACAATTATTTGATAGAAAAATCATAAATTTTCAGCCGCGCGCCGCGTTATAATTGATTTATGGCAAACGGCCGAGTAAAAGGAGAAAATTATGGGAAGATATGACGATATTATAAAGCGCACCGAGGAGTTTAGGCGAGACAGATTCGGTATGTTTATTCATTGGGGTCTGTATTCGGTGCGGGCAAAGCATGAATGGACCAAAAAGCGCGACGCGCTTACCGACGAGCAGTACGGAAAATATTTCGACAGCTTTACGGCCGAGGGCTACGATCCCGCAGATTGGGCGAAAACCGCTAAAAAAGCGGGAATGAAATATGCCGTGCTGACAACCAAGCATCACGAGGGCTTTTGTCTTTTTGACAGCGCTTATACGGATTATAAAGCGACCAACACGCCCGCCGGACGGGATCTTGTGAGGGAATTTGTGGACGCTTTCCGCGCCGAGGGTATAAAAATAGGCTTTTACTATTCGCTTCTCGATTGGCATCATCCCGATTATCCGCATTTTTCGGATTCGCATCATCCTATGTACGGCAATCCGGATTATCCCGACGAGGGCAGGGATTTTTCGCGCTATGTAGAATATATGCATAATCAGGTGCGCGAGCTTTGCAGTAATTACGGTAAAATCGACATAATGTGGTTCGATTTTTCTTACGGGGATATGCGCGGCGAAAAATGGCGCGCGTCCGACCTTGTAAAAACAGTGCGCGCTCTTCAGCCGGGAATCGTCATAGACAACCGCCTGGACTGTAAAAGTTATCCCAATCAGGACGAAGCGCCCGAGTACGCCGGAGATTTCTTTTCTCCTGAGCAGTTCGTGCCGTCGGACGGGCTTAAGGATTCGCTCTTGCGGCCGCTTCCTTGGGAGGCTTGCGTTACCACTCAGTACGACAGCTGGGGCTATAGGGCCGACAACGATAATTTTATGAATGCGCGCGACATTATACACATGCTTGTGGATTGCGTATCTAAAAACGGAAATCTGCTGCTCAACGTAGGGCCGGACGGCAAAGGCCGCCTGCCTAAAACCGTAAAAGCCGTGCTTTCGGAGGTCGGCGACTGGATGAGCGACAACGGCGCTTCGGTTTACGGCTGCGGCTCTGTTGAGCTTCCTCGTCCGGAATGGGGCAGACTGACCGGCGACGGGAAATATATTTACGCGCATTTTTTCGATAAAATCGGTTTTTGCGCTCAGGTCAAAGGACTTAAACGGGAGGCTGTCGATTATGCCTTACGCCTGGCCGACAACAGCGAGGTCGCTTTAAGTGGCTTCTTAAACGCTGGCGCGGAGTACGTTTCGATATACTTTCCTCGGGCGGATCTTGCGGACAAAAACGATACTGTCGTTAAATTCGTTCTTAAAAAATAATTTGCGGTCTTACGTTTGTTTTTAGTTTAAGTTTTATTTTTTTCCGCGGCCACAGCGGGTGGGCGCGCAGTTTGGTCCGACGTTTAACGGCATAAATCCTATTCGCCGAAACGCCGGACGTTTTAGTGCGTCGGGGACTTAATTAAAAAAGACCGCGACTTGGACGGCGCTCTTTTTAGCTTTGATAATCAAAAAAGCTTTATATGGCTTTTATGTAATATGGCCGAATAACGGAAATGCGTCTTGACAAAGGAGTGGAATTCGTTTCCGATAATAAAGTTTTACTGTTTTTCCGACGAAACCCGATACGCGCGAGCCGCCAAAAATTTGTTAAAACCGCTTTCGTGGCAAAGAAAAAACGCCTATTGCCGTCCGACCGCAAAATCGGAATTGCAATAGGCATTTTAAATGGTCTGAGTGAGAAGATTTGAACTTCCGACCTCTTGAACCCCATTCAAGCGCGCTACCGAACTGCGCTACACCCAGTCACGTTCTTCGGGCTATTATTATATCACAAGGTTATTTTAAATGCAAGCGATTTTTCTAAAATAATTGCCGTGCGTACAGGTAAATATTTTTTTTGTCCGCCTTACGCCAAACGGCTGAGACGGAAGCAAACGATTTTTTTACAGGCTTTAAAAATGGCGGAGATGAGGCTTTAAAAGCATCCTGATTTTTAAAGCCGCGCTAATGGCGCAGTCTTTTTAAGAATGCAAGGAGGTCTCCTTTAACATTATATTTATTTGTTTATCGCGCGGTGAAATATTGTTTAAGCGTGACGGAAAAAAATCATGCCGTCTTTATTTTTTAAGGCGCGCGGACGGCGTCGAAGCTTGCGGCCAAACGGCTTACTTAACGCCGGATCGGAGAGGGAAAAATCGCGGCTTGGCGTTTTCTTTCGATAATACTGCTATTTGCCGGCGGCTGAAGATTTATATTATTTGACGTTCGTTCTTCCCGCCAGATAGTCCAGACTTACGCCGAGGTCGTCCGCAATCCGTATAAGATTATAGCTGTCTCTTATACACATCTGACGCTGCCGACGACTTAATAG
>USBU01000076.1 GCA_900553005.1 uncultured Eubacteriales bacterium
GAACGGCTTACATTAAGCTATGAAAGTCTCGGCGGCGGGAGCGACGATGAATTAAAAGAGGAGTTTTTAAACGAGCTTAAGCGCACGCGCGAAAGGGACGTTTTTCAGGGGTACACTCATACCGGTCCGCAGACGGACGACTTTGCAGCCGTATGCGGGGACGTGGATATACGTAAATTCGGCTCGCAAGGTCAGCAGCGTACCGCTGCGCTGAGTCTGAAGCTTGCTCAACTTGACCTTTTTTTCGAGGAAACGGGCGAGTATCCCGTGCTTCTTCTCGACGACGTGTTCAGCGAGCTGGACGAAAGCCGTCAGCAAAAGCTTATCGAACGTTTAAGCGGACATCAGACCGTGGTGACCTGCACGCATATAGACGAAAAGATGAAGCGGCAATTTAAGGACGCCGCGCTGTTCAGGGTGGAAAACGGCTCGGTTACTCGTTTATGAGCCGCGCTTGTCTCGAAATAGGACAAAGTTGTTTTTTAAAAAAATAAAATAAAAGCAAATTTGACCTGACGAAAGTTTGGAATTTCTATTGACAAACCGATTTTACAAAAGTATAATTATTCAAAGCACAGGGATGTGCTTTCGTATAAGGACATTTTATGATAAATATTGACGGACATGACGTTAAAAGCGTTTATGTCCGCTTATATTTTTCGGAAAGGCAGGAGGCATAATTTGGAAAGAAGAAAGAAAAAAGGCGTATTCAGGCGTACTATACCTTATTTCAAAAAATATATGTGGGGTTTCTGGGCGGGCATAATTCTCTGCCTGATTTTTAATATTTCCGCGCTTTTGATGCCGCAGATACCGCAGCTTATTATCGACAGAATCATCAATCCCGCGCTTGGAGAAGCTCCCGTTTACAGCGACAGCAACGTGTTTTCTTTCCTTTTGGACGGTTTTGCCGCGGACGATTATATGGGTATGCTGATAACCATGCTGATATGTATGCTGGTAGTTTGTCTGTCGCGTTACATTGCTCATTACGCCAGGTGGAACATAACGCATGCAACCATGATGCGCGGCGAAAACCGGATACGCGATTATTCGTTCAATAAAATGCTCCGTCAAAGTCCTATCGTGCTTAATCGTTACACAAGCGGCGATCTGTTAAACGTGACCAACAACGACCCTACGGCCATCAAGGATTTATATCTTCATCACGTGCCGTTTCTGTTCGGCTCTGTGTCGTCGATCATAATCGCTCTGTATTTTCTTATATTGATAAATCCCGCGCTGGTGCTTGTTCCGGTATGCACGGGTATAATCACGGCGATTATTGTGCGCGGCTACAATAAAATTTTACAGAAGAAATACAATATAATCCGCCAGGGCAACGTTGAACTGAGCACCTACATACAGGAAAATATAAACGGCGTGCGCGTAGTAAGATGCTTTGCGACCGAGGCAAACGAGATGAAGCGGTTTGAAAAGCGCAATGCGGCTTTCCGCGACAACTATGTGGATCTTGCGCGCACTACCGCAAAATATTCCATGATATTTACCATACTCGGCGAAAGCGTAGGCATTCTTTCCATAATACTCGGTATTTGGTTCGCCGTTAACGGAAATTTAAGCGTGGGCGAATTTGCAACCTTTACGTCGTATTGCTTTACCATTAACGGCTGTATCATACAGATGGCCGGGCAGATCGGCAATATCCAGAACGGCGTTGTCTGCGCCAATCGGTATTTTGAGTTTGCAGATCGTCCCGACGCAGTGGTGGATATTGAAAATCCGCTTCCCGTACCGCAAAAGCCCTCTATCAGCTTTAAAAACGTTTCCATGAAATTCGGCGACGACGGGCAAGCGGCGCTTGAGGACATAAATCTGGAAATACCTTACGGCAAGCGGCTGGGGATTATGGGTAAAACGGGTTCGGGCAAATCGGTCTTTATGAAGCTGCTCAACAGACTTTACGACTGTACCGGCGGCGAGATTCAGCTTGACGGAGTAAATATTAAAAATATGCCCGTAAACGAGGTCCGGCGGCGCTTTTCTTACGTAATGCAGGACGTGTTTCTGTTTTCGGACAGCGTTGCAAGCAATATTGCGCTTTACGACGAGGACGCTTCCGACGAGGATATAGAGCGCTGCGCCAAAGACGCCTGCGTAGATAAATTCGTGCCCAAGCTCACGGACGGCTACGACACAATAGTCGGCGAGAGGGGGCTTGGTCTAAGCGGCGGCCAAAAACAGAGAGTTTCCATCGCAAGGGCGCTTTTGAAGGATGCGCCGATTATTCTTCTCGACGACTGCACCTCCGCATTGGATTACGAGACGGAAAAGGAAATCACTCGCAATTTGTTCGACAACTACGGCGACAGAACCATGATAGTTTCTTCTCATCGCGCGGGCAGCGTGGCCTATTGCGACGAGATCGTATTCTTTGAGGACGGTCGCATAGTAGAACGCGGCACTCACGAGCAGCTTATGGCGCTTAAGGGCAGATATTATTCGATATTTACCGAGCAGGAATCTTTGCGCGAGGAGGAGCTTGACTGATGGCAAGAAACCGATATTACGAGGACGAAAAAACAAGCTATAAATTTAACGCTTCGTCTGTAAAAAAGGCGCTTAAGTACTGTATCCCATATAAAAAAATTCTTATTTCGATGTCGGTGCTCATGTTGGTTATGAGCTTTGTTTCGCTTCTTCCGCCCATGATAAACACCTATATCGTTGACTACGTGCTTTCAAAAAAGGGCCTTTTCGGTCTGGATTGGCTTACTTTGGCGCTTATTCTTGTCGGCGCTTATGCGCTGGCGGTTATTTCAACGACGATATTTTCATATTTCCGCACGCTGTATATGACCAAAACCGGTCACGCTATCGTCCACGATATGCGGTACGCGGCGTTTAATCAGCTGCAGAAGCTGGCGTTCGATTATTACGATTCCCGTCCGGGCGGAAAAATTTTGGTGCGGGTAACTGCTTATCTCGACGAGCTTGCCGGAGTTTTTTCCAACTCAATAATCATGCTGTTGGTCGATTTCTTTAAGATCATCATAATCATGCTGTGGCTTTTTGTCATCGATTACAGGCTTGCGGGAATCATTGTTGCGGCTGTCGTTCCTATGGCGGTATGCGTTATGCTGATAAAAACCACTCTTTCGCGCCGCCGCCGTGCCTTCAGAAACAAACGCAGCAACAGAACGGCTTACATAGCGGAAAACATTCAGGGAAACAGCGTGACTAAGGCGTTTAACCGCGTGGAAAAAAATACGGGCATTCAAAGCGGCCTTAATATGGAAGTGACCAAAAAGTGGGAAAAGGTAACTCACATTAACGAGCTGCATTTTCCTATAATGGACGGATTTTTCTACGTAGGACTGGGCATAGTTTACGTCGTGGTAATCTATATGGCGACGTCAGGTTCAATGGGGATGGGCGGACTTACCATCGGCAAGCTGATAGGCTTTATTTCCTATATGGGCATGTTATCCGCTCCGCTGAACGATATGGCCAATATATTGCAGCAGATTACTATGGCTACGTCTAATCTGGAAAGCGTGTTCGAGGTCATCGATACGCAGCCGACGGTAACCGACGCGGACGGAGCGACCGAGCTTCCGGAAATAGAGGGCAACGTTTCTTTCGAGCACGTTCATTTCAGCTATGAGCCGGGGCATCCTATTCTTACGGACGTTACGTTTGACATTCCCAAGGGTAAGATGATAGCTTTAGTCGGGCCGACCGGAGCGGGAAAATCCACGATCGTCTCGCTGCTAAGCCGCTTTTATGACCTTGACAGCGGAAGGATAACAATTGACGGGCACGATATATCTCAGGTGACGCTGCATTCGCTGCGCAGTCAGGTGGGCGTGATGATGCAGGACAGCTTTATTTTTTCGGGTACGATTATAGACAACATACGTTATGCAAGACCGGACGCCACGGACGAGGAGTGCATAGCGGCGGCAAAGCTGGTTTCCGCGGATGAATTTATCAGTAAGCTGCCGGACGGCTACTACACGAAAACTCTTGAGCAGGGCAGCAAGCTTTCCACGGGAGAACGTCAGCTTATTTCCTTTGCGCGCGTGGTTCTTACCGACCCTAAAATTCTTATTCTGGATGAGGCAACTTCGTCGATAGACACTCATACCGAGGAGATGATAAAACAGGCCTTGGACGTGATATTGGAGGGGCGCACAAGCTTTGTCATAGCGCACAGGCTTTCAACTATCCGTAAGGCCGACTGTATCTTTTACGTTGCAGACCGTACCGTTGCGGAGGCGGGCACTCACGAGCAGCTTATGGAAAAGAAAGGACTTTACTATAAGCTGGTAAAATCCAACTGCGACGCGGATGATGAATAATTTATAAGACACGGAATTCGTTTCCGTGTCTTTTTTTCGGTTATTTGATTTTTTGTGCGCGGCCGAAAATCATTCGGTTTTTTAAGCGTCATATTGTATCGCTATTTTCCGCGGGACACAGTCTGACGACATCGGGCTTGTTATTTATTTGCGTTTTTATGTATTCCGTCTAGGTAAAAGCATGTTTGCCGCGGTCATGTTTTTTGAGGAGATTTTCGGATTTTGTCCGTATAAAATCCAAAGCTCGGGCAATAATTGTTTTAAAAATATTTCTACGGAGAAAAAATCGGATGATAACTTATTGCCTGGGAGATATAAAGGCTAAGCGCGCGGCGTTCCGTGCGGCGGAGGCGGACAAGGGCCAGCTTAGCATAGATAACGACGAAATTCTGACCACTGTGGAAAAGGAAGGTAAAACCTTTTTCGCGGTCGGAGAGGTTCCTTACGCGGATATGAGCGTGGCGGAATTTGTCGCGTACAGCAAGTCTTTAATAAAGGCGCAGCCGGTGCGCGACAGAGAAACGGCATATTACGCGCGGCTTTTCGGCTTTAAATTATCCGTAAAAAGACGATTGAAGTCGCTTGACGTTCCCAAGTACCGCATGGCGCAGTTTTTGGCAAAATACGATTTGTCCGTCCGCGACGTTTTCATAAATTTCGACGGATACGAATATTCGCGCAGGCACCGCAAAAGCATAGAGCGTTTCGTCAAAAAGCTTAAACGATATTTCAACGTATTCATTGCGGTTTCGGACTATCGGTTCATTCCCGAGGGCGGAGCGGTGCGCCGCTACGCCGCCGACGGAACGGTAAGCGAAATCAATCTCAAAGCTTTTCTCAGCTCGCGCGGCAGAAAGCGCGCTTTTAAAACACTGCTGAAGGAAAAGGATTTATCAATTGGGGATTTTGATCTCCGCAAGGTTGTCGTTTCTTCCATTTAAGTTGACTAAAACCGCTAAAAAGCGTATACTCTTTTATAAAGAGCGCACGCTTTTTTTATTTACGGTTTGGGAGGGCAACGATGACGGAAAAAGTCTGTCTTAAAATTATTGCAAACAAGTACGATTCTCTTTCGACGGTTGAACGCGCGCTGTGCGATTACATACTTAAAAATCCGTCCGAGGTATTAAAAATGACCGCGGCGGAATTCGGCCGAGCCGCAGGATCGGCTCCGGCCAGTATAATACGGCTGTGCCGCGATCTGGGCTTTGATGGCTTTACCGATTTTAAGATCAGTCTTGCTCTGTCGTTGGGCGGGGACGAGGCGCTTGTTTTGCCCGAGGTAAAGGAGACGGACACGACGGAGGAGATTTTCCGCAAGGTTTTTGCATCAGGGATAAATACGCTTAACGACACGATGAAAATGTTTGACGTCGGCATGCTTGATAAAGTTGTCGATATGCTTTTTAACAGCAGAAATATCGCTTTTTACGGAGAGGGCACGTCGGGCACAATAGCGCGCGACGCGTATCATCGCATCATGCGGTTGGGGCTGCCGGCGTCGTGCGCGACGGAAGTCGATATCATGCTTACGTCCGCGCTCAATCTGGGACAGGGCGATACGGCCGTCGGCGTGTCGCACAGCGGCAGAGCGCACGATACGGTTTCGGCGCTCAGACAGGCAAAGGCCATGGGCGCCGGAACCATAGCGATTACTTCTTTTGCGGACAGCCCGATAAGCGAATATGCGGATATTTGCCTGGTGGCGTATTCTGACGAGAACCGTTACCCGGTGGAGGCGGTTTCTTCGCGCATTGCGCACATTGCGATACTTGACGCTTTAAGCGTTGCTCTTGCGCTCAGGGCGCCGGACAGGACGCGCGCGCATTTAAAGCTGATGAAGGAGGCTTTCGAATCCAAACGAATCTCTCGTCAAAAGTAATTTTTTATTAATACTATTGACAATAATAAGTAAATGTATTATAATATAAATATAACGCCGTAACGTCATCGGATATAAACGGAAATCTACTTACATTTGGGAAACTGTCTCTTATACACATCTGAC
>USBU01000077.1 GCA_900553005.1 uncultured Eubacteriales bacterium
CGTCGGCAGCGTCAGATGTGTATAAGAGACAGCTATAATCCTGCGCGACGAGGACAGAAGCCGCGAGGCAGCGTTGCTTACGCGCACCTTATGCAGATATTCTTCCGGCGGAATTCCGATCGCAGACACGAATAATCTGCGTAAAGCCGATACGCTGACGCAGCATTCCGCAGCCAGCCTGTCCATCCTTATCTTTCCGTCGAAATGAGCGTTGATAAAATTAAGAGCCGGCTCTATCCTGACAAATTCGGAAGAATCATAAACCGTTTCATCATCCGAGCCGTCCGCTCTGCGGGCATAAAGCGACAAAAGCGCCGCCAGCGCACCCTGGATCACGCTGCGATGCCCATCCCCTGCGGCAGCCGCCTCGGTAATGATCCGCACGACAAGCGAATAAAGCAGCGGATCATCGGCCTCCGCTATTATATTTGTTTCTCCTGCGCCAAAGCGACAGCGCTTAAGCTGCGCGGCAAGCATAGCCGCGTCGAAATCCGGCATAGTCAAAGCCGCGTCCAGATATAAAAAATGCCATTCCGCGCGCAATCCCGGATTGCTTTGAGCGCTGTGCGGCTGTCCGGCAAAAATCACGCTTACAGCCGGCGCCGAATATGTCGCTATTTTACTGCCTATATTGAATACTCCCGAACCGGACGTACACCACCCAAGCTCCAAAAAATTATGAGTATGCATAAAGCAGAATTTTTCTCCCGGCACATGCTCGTTCAAAACGCCGTAAGGCTTAAATGGCGCGGCAGAAGTAAATTCATGATGGTCGATATCCGGAATAATTGAGCGAATTTGCATAGTTTTATCGCTTTTTTGCATTGATTTTTGCACAAACAAAGTATATAATAAAATTCACCCGATGTCAACCGTTAAAGAAAAAAATTATCCGGCCGCACGCCGACAGGCCGAAAAAAGGAGCTTAAAAAAACATGGAAAAAAATCTTCAGCCAAACACGCTTGACGAAATACTCGCTCTCCGTCCCAAAGCGAGCATAAAAACAAAAAAGCCCGACGACCTTAAAAACCGCATATACGCAGCCTGGTGCGCCCGTTGCGCCGGGTGTACGATGGGCGTGCCGGTAGAAAATTGGAAAATCGAGGATATGCGCGCGCTGGCAAAAAACTCGGGTACGGAATTCCCTCCCGACGGATTCTGGAAGGAGGTTACCGAACCCGACAGGGTGCAGTACGGCGTAAATAAACGCAGCGAATATACGCGCGCCGCCATAAACAAGGTTCCCGTTGACGACGACATAACTTATACCGCGCTTAATCTGATTTTGTTGGAAAAATACGGCAAAAACTACGCCGTGGAAGACGTTGCCGAGCTTTGGCTGAAAATTCTGCCCGTTGCATGCACGGCCGAAGACGAGGCCCTGAAAGAGCTTAAAAAAGGAACCCCGGCCAAGCTTGCTGCCGAATACAACGATTACGTCGAATGGATAGGCGCGGCTATACGGGCGGACGCTTTCGGCTACGCGGATGCGGGAAATCCCGAAGCGGCGGCAATAGCGGCTTACAACGACGCATATCTTACTCATCGCAGAAACGGAATTTACGGCGAAATGTTTGCGGCGGCGGCAATAGCGGCGGCATTTACCGCAAAAACTCCGCTGGACGCCGTTAAAGCCGGCATGACTCAGATTCCTGAAACCAGCGAGCTTTATTCTGCGCTCGACTTTGCCGTAAATCAGGAGGGCAAACTTAAGGATTACGCGCACGCGCGGGCGATTTTAGACGAAAAATTTAACGGCATGCACTGCGTACATACGATAAACAATATGTGCGCCGTGGTATTTGCCCTTATATTAGGCGGAAACGACGCCGCCGCATGTATATCCAACTCGGTCGCAATCGGGCTTGACAACGACTGCAACGCCGCTACGGTCGGAAGCATAACGGGCGCCTGCCTCGGCCTTAAAACCCTGCCGAAGAGCTGGTACGAACCGTTTAACGACCGAGTGTGCACATACCTTAAAGGCTACCCGGAATTTTCATTAAGCGATATGGCTGAACGCTTTTACAGGCTTAATCCCAAAGAAACGGACGCGCGGCAATAACATTAAAGATTGACCGCCGCCCGTTACTATGCTATAATGATGATAAAAAAACGCTATAGAGAGGAAGCACAATGTCCTGCGCCGGAGCAAATAAAATACTGCTTATATATTATACCGGAACGTATAACACGAGATATATCACCCGGCTGATTGAAAAAAAGCTGACCTCCGCAGGATATGCCGTAACCTCTTTGGAAGTAACCGCAGATCTTAAGCCTGCCGACGTATCCGGCTACGAATTTATAGGTCTCGGATACCCGATTTACGCGTTTAATTCTCCCCTGCCCTTTAACCGATATCTTAAAAAGCTGCGGATACCGCGCGGGCAGAAGTATTTTATATACAAAAACAGCGGCGAAACCTTTGCTTTAAACAACGCGTCCAGCCGCATAATAAAGCGGAGAATGAAGCGTGGAAAAGCCGAGCTTTGCGGCGAATATCATTTTGTCATGCCGTACAATATTCACTTTGCTTTTGACGAAGCTTTCGTAAGGGAAATTCTGGCTTACGACGAAAAACTGGCTGAGGTTTTGGCGAGCGACGTAAAAAACGGCCGCAAGGAAATCATCGGAAGCAATTTTATTTACAACCTGGCTTCGGCGATAATTTCGGTGCAAAAGCTTGGCGGCCCGGTCAATTCGTTTTTCTACAGAATCGACGAACAAAAATGTCTGCGCTGCAATAAATGCGCCGAAGAATGTCCCGAAAACAATATCTCGCTGCGCGACGGTAAAATCAGATTCGGACATAAGTGCGCCATGTGCATGAGGTGCTCCTTTTTCTGTCCCGCAAACGCAATCAAAATCGGTATGCTAGAGGGCTGGAAGGTGAACGGCGGCTACGACCTTGAGGCGGCGGCCGACAGGGGCGCGCCGGAAAACCCGTATATCACCGAAGCCAGCAAGGGTTTTTACAAATGCTTTATAAAGACTTTCAGATATATAGACAAACGGTACGACGAACTGACGGCCGAAAAACGGCGTCATGTTACGGAAAGCGGCAACCCGACCGAACCGACCTGAAAGAAATTTAACCGATTGCGCCATGGAGTTTTAAGACCGAAGTTTCCGATTGAAAACGCCGGCCGACAGTTTTTTTACAAAGCTGTCGCGCCGTTTCCGTCGGTAATAAAGCCGACGCGGAAGACGGCTTACGCCAGGCAAAGCCGCAAACGATCAAAAAAAGGCCGCTGAACCGTCCTTGTCCGGCCGCGTTTCCCCGACAGATCCGGCGCAGCAGCCGCACAGCCGACAGCAAAAAGCGACCGTCCGAAAGTTTAGTTTAACCGGCATAAAAAAATACCCTCTCCGATTAAGGAAAGGGTACTTTTTTACTTAAGGCTTTATTATTCGGCAAGCAAAACGTAGTCGCCGGCGCTGTAAGTATAATTTACTCCGCCGAACACGTAAACGTTGCCTTCGTCAAAAACGTTTCCCTCGTCCGCCGCAGCGCCTATGGAAGCAGCAGGATAATTTGCCGCCCAATGCGCCGGATTGGCCGCGCCGGTAACGTACTCGTCTGGCACGATAAACTTACTGTTTTTCACCGTGCAGGCATTTATAAAGTAGCTTGCTTTTGATGTGTCCGTAGTATTGTTCCATAAGCACTCGGCATTAAGCCTGCCTACAAAACCGGCGGATCTGCCGTTGGCTGCGGACTGACCGGACTCGACGGTAACGCCGTCGACAACGCAGCGGTCAAAGGTATAATTACCCTTCACCTGATTGACGCCGTCGGGCTTGCCGTCGCCGTGAGCGTATCCGATAAACGCGGCCGTACCCGACGAAGACGTACTGGTAACGGTGCTGTTTTTAACGGTAACGCCGCTGAAAGAGGCTACGCCGTCCATGTATCCGACGATTACCGCGGCATATTTAGCAGTACCTACGGTAAAGCCGTCAAACGTAAGGTTTTTCATCGTAAGCTTATACGTCGCGCCGATAAAACCGATCGTATTGATAGCCGCGTCGTAAGTGTTTGTGCCGTCGGCCGCCTCGCTTATAGTAACGTTTTTGATGCTTTTACCGTTGCCTTCCCACACGGAGCCCGCCATAAGATAACCGTTCAGCTGAGTCCAAACCGCGTTTTTCATGTCGATATTGCGGTTTATCCTGACGGTGTAACCCGAGAAATCGGTTCCGTCAGTGTTTACGGCCTTATTGAGCTCGGCAAGTCCTTCAGCGGAGCTGACGTCGGCGGTTTTAGCCGCCTGGTCAACCTTAAGCGTCATGACGTCCTTGCAGGAAGCAAATACGGGATAGCCCTCGACAACGGTCCAGTACTCGGAGGTAAAGCCCTCGACCGCGCCGCCCTCGGCAATCCATGCGTCGTACTGACCGTATCCGAAGAAGGAGCGGACGTTAGCTTCTTTTACGCTTTCGGCAACGCCCGTGCCAGTGTAGGACGCCAAGAGATGGCTGTCGGTCCAGGCGTTGGGAAGCCAAGTGCTGCCTGGATCATTGACTCCGCGGCAGGCGCCGTCGTTTCCTATTGCGCTCATAGCCGTTGCCCATGTGTATTTATCGCCGCTGGAAACGGAGACGGAATACATGTTGCTAAGGTTATACCGGCCGCCTATCCAATCGCCGGTGCTTATTTTACCGACTATGGCTCCGCCGTAATCCTGAGCATTATTAGCCCAGCTGTCGAGTATCACAAATATATCGTGCATCGACGCGGTAGTGCCAACGTAGCTTGTCACCATTGACGACGGATAATTGATCGTGCCGTTGCCGGCGGTAATCTTGCCCTTTACAAATACGTTGGAAATTTCGCCGTCGTTTTGAGTGGAAACGATACCGGCGGCGGCATTGCCGACGATCTCCGCGTTGACGAGAGCGACGTTTTTAACCGCGGCGCCTTCCTTGACGTAGGAGAACAGTCCGCCGTAATTTTCGCCGATCTTGAAATTGGAAATCGTATAGCCCTTGCCGTCGAAAGTGCCGACAAACTGATTTTTCCAGTCGGCTCCGTTAGAGGACGAGCCTACGCCCGCAAGCGCGGTGCCCTTCATGTCGATATTGCCGCCCAGCTCGAATATACCGTCCGCCTCAGCGCCCGATACAGTACACAGCGATTCGAGAGCAGCAAACTCTTCGGCAGTATAGATAACTCTCTTGACAGAGACGTACACGTCGGTGTAGATCGTATCGGAGGTAACCACCGTAAGAGGAACATTTTTACCGGAAGTAAGCTTTTTTGCCTCCTCCGCGGAAATAGTAATGATCTTGCCGTCAGCAGTCGCGGTAATCTCGGTCTCTCCGATAAGCAGCTTTTCAAACGTACCGGAAATCTCGGCCATTTCAAAGCTCTTATCGTCGGAGCCGTTATCGACCGTCCAGGACGCAAGCGCATCACCGCCGACGGACGTAATCACGCGCGAACCCGTAGTAAGCTCGATCTCGTCGGTCACGGCGTCGTCGATCGTAGAGGTCAGCACCACCGTGAACGCGACGTTTTTAGCCGCGGTGACGGAAACGGAAACCAAACCGCTATCGTCAAGCGTTACTCCCTCGGGAGCGTCGCCCTTTATCGACCACACTGCGGCAGAGGTCTTTGCGCTGAGCTTAAGGCTTGAACCAAGTTCTATGGTAGCGGGCTCGGTCGTGATCACGACGGTTGCCCCCAGCGCCTTATCGATAACGCTATTGTCGCCTTCCCATACCCAGCCGTCGATTTCGGCAACGTGAGCGTCGCCCTCTCTCCAGGCAATGTAATCCGCCCAGGACGTAAAGGTAAGCACGCTGTCGTTGCCCTCGGCTCCGTTGGTGCCGATAGCGTCTGCGGTGCCCACCGCCCAAAGCGTTCCCGGGCAGAGAACCACTGCAACGCTGTTACTGATAGCGCCCGGCTTATCCGCGGTATTCTGTTTGCCGACGATAGCGCCGCCGTTTGCAAGAGTCGTATCAAAGCTTTCCACAACGGCAAAGCAGTTTTCGATCACGCCGGTTTCGGTCAGCTTGGAAACCATCAGAGAGCCCGGAGCCCATGCGGCGGAGCCGCCGAGAATATGCCCCTGAACATAAACGTTTTTCATAGCGCCGTTCAGCTCGGTCGTAACGATACCGCTTTGACTGCGGTTGATTACGTTGATAAATGAAACGTCCTTAATAACGCTGCCTTCCTTTACGCAGGAGAACAGTCCGCCGTTGCCCTCATTGATGACAAAATCGGAAACGACGTGGCCGCGGCCGTCGAACGTGCCCGTAAAGGCGCGCTTCCAGCCGTTATTATAGCTGCCGACGCC
>USBU01000078.1 GCA_900553005.1 uncultured Eubacteriales bacterium
CGTCGGCAGCGTCAGATGTGTATAAGAGACAGGACAAAAAGCTATTATCGAGCAGTATTTTATAAATTCACCCAAACGTACTGCGTCCGATCAGAATTGTTTGAATAGCGAGTATGATATCAAAATGTTTAAGGTCATCGATAAGGTGATTGGATTTTACGAGTCTAACGCTGAAAAGAGTATATTTATAAAAAAATATATTATCGGCAGAAAATCATGGAAAGAAGCTTGTTATGATTTATTTATAGAACGCCGTACATATTTTGAATGGAAGGATGAAATTTTAAGCGACGCGGTAATATGCGCAATAAAAAGCGAGTTGATGAAATTGGATTTGGATATTTAATGGTGATGAGTATAAAAAGTGCGGCACCGAAACGATGCGGTGCGGCACCGCAAAACTAAAAAGTCGTGCTATACTGATTTTGTCAGAAAAAAGAACATTTTGACAATTCGTGGATATGTACGACAACATATCGGGATGCTTCTGACGCGGACGGCACCGCGAAACCAACCGAAGGAGGTAAATGTTATGGAAAAAAACGAAGTCACGGACAAGCAGTCCGCAAGCGTTGATGCGTCGGCCAACACCAAACATAACGACTGTCTTATGATTCCCAAGCATCGATTCGATTGCGTAAACCTTTGTCTTAAAGAGACAAGACTGGCGCTGAAAGATAAGTCGCAGGAATTAGAGTACAGCCGCGCGCGAATACAAACGCTTGAAAGCGAATTGCTTGAAGCAAAGGTGGAAACCGCTTTGGCTTCGGCGCGGGCAAAAGATGTGACGGCAGCAAAAGCGCTTATAGATTTTTCGGATTTAAAACCGGAATGCGACGGTACAATACCGAATTTGGAGCGACAAATACTCAGATTAAAAGAGAGCCGGGATTATTTATTTGAAAAATCCGAAAACGTCAATTACGTTTTATTGCCGGTAAAGAACGGTGACGCGTTGAATAAATCCATAGCAAATTACATTAAAAAGTACAGAGGAACAGGCAAATGAGCATATTACAAAGCATTCAGACAGCGCTTGGAGATGCGGGCATTACCGTCGGCGAAGGAGCTTATCCTGATGCTCCGGAGCCTTGCGGCAAGGTTATTTTTACTGGAGAGGAAAAATCCGTTTCATATATGGACGGAAAAACCATCAGTTCGGAAACTTTTAAAATAGCGGTACGGGGAACAAATTACCGCGCTTTGGAAGAAAAGACCGATCTTATAATCTCGTCTCTTAAAAAAGCAGGATTCATACCTTTGGGCGGGTACGAGGACGTAGAGCCCGAAGCAGGGGATACGTTTATGCAGCTTGCAGTCAGATTCAAGACAATCAAGGTAATTAATTAAAAGGAGAAATTTAAATCATGTATACCGGATTAACAGGAAAAGTAAAAATCGGCGCCGACACCGCGGCTGAGATTGCCTATATAAGCAACTGGAGCGTGGAAGATACCGTGGAGCTTATAGAAGTGTCGGAACTTGGTAAAAGGACGAAAGGAAAATTGGCCGGCTTGCGCGGCTGGACGGCAAGCGCTGAAGGCGCAATAGAATTTTCCGATGCAGAAAAAGGGCATAAGGCTCTTTTTGAGGCTATGCACAACGGGAATGAGGTTGTCTGCGAGTTCTATCTTGACAGCTCGACAAAATTCAGCGGCACGGGTTTGATAGAATCGCTGAGCATAGATCTTTCAGCCGAGGATAAGGGCAACGTTTCTATCAGTATTTCCGGAACGGATGAATTGATTTATCCCGGAAAGCCTGAGACGCCGTAAATTTACGGCGGGGTTTAAGGCCTTGTACCCTGTAAAACAAGGCTTATTGGGGGACTGATACGGGCATGACCGGAAAGGTCTTAAAACAAAAATCGGAGGAAAAAATGTATATCAGATTAGACAAGGATTATGAGATTAAAACTACGCTCGGCACTATACGCGATATAGAGCGGGTATTCGGCAAATCGTTTTTCGAGGTGGTAAATTCCATATCCGGAATGAATGTGGAAGATCAGCTCAAGCTGCTTTATATTGGAGCGCGCAAAGCGAATACCGATTTGTCCGAAGAAAACTTTTACGTTTTATGCGAGAATTACCTGGGCATAGGCGATTTGATGGAATGTCTGGAAAAATATTTTTATGCGCTTCAGTATCCGGGGCTTTCGGAGCAGGAGGTCCAGGATAAAATTAAAAAAAAGCTTCAAAAGAGTCAGCAGCTGAAGGCGGATATGGCTTCGATTGGCTGACGATTGTAAAAAACGGCGCAGCCGCCGGGTTGAAGCCGTTTGAAATTTGGGATTTGGAGCTTTGGGAATACAACTCATATCTTGCGTCGTACAACAGCCGGAAAGACGGCGCGGTAAACGCGATACTGACGGGGTATTACGCTGCGTACTATACTAACGGCGGCAGGAAAACAAAAAATCCTAATGAGCTGATTAAAAAGTTGTACGTCGAAAAGCAAAGTCTTGACGCGGGATTGAAGGATATTGAAAGATTGAAGGAAGCAGAAAAGCGGAAGGAGTAAAGAGATGGGCGATATATATTGACCAGACGCAAAATATTACGAAAACGACAAAAAAGGTTGAGACCGAGATAAGAAATTCGGTCAAAAACATTAACGTGGATCTGAGCAAATTGGATTTAAGCGAAGCAATCGATTCGTTTAAACGGCTTGAAGAAGCTTCTAAGGCGGCCGATTTCAGCGGTTTTATTTCCAAAATAGTTTTGTTGCAGGAGGTTATTGAAAATTTTCAAAAATCAGTAAGGACGGCTAATACGTCCGTGACAAACTTTGCAAAAAGTTCCGATAAGCTTGCGGGGGGCAATACCGCGATAGTGACCAATGTGGAAGTCGGAATGCCGGACATAGGCTCTGATGTCGGGGATATGACTTCAAAAATAGCCTCGTCTTCAGCTTCAATTGGCAAGGGCTTTGCGTCCATGGGCGCGGGCGCGTTGGATTTCGGCAACGGCGTTGCAGCGGCGGCCGGAGGCATAAGCGGCCTTATAGACAGCGTTGCAGAATTATTTACGGGCTTTCAGACTTTGGGCGACGGGATTGCCGCAGCGGCCGGAGGCGTAAGCGCGTTGATTCCGTTATTGCCGCAGCTCGGCGTATCGGTTTTGCAGATGGCCGTAAATACGTCGGGAATATTGCAGTATTTGCCCGGACTTATAGCGCTTACCGGGATACTGCTGGCATTGTCGTTGCTGGGCGAAGGCCTTGCGGCGGCAGGAACGGGTTTAAGCGGCATAGGTTTAGGCTTAACTTCGATGACAATGGGCATGACGGCGCTGTTGGAATTTATGCCGCTTTTTATCGAAAGTCTGGCCGGGATAACGGCAAATATTGGCGGAATAGTGCTTTTTGTGCTGCTTGCGGCCGCTATGCTTGCCATGGCCCTTGCTATGCAGATGATCAACGAACAGCTGACGCAATTTACGGGCAGCATGGAAAAGCTGCACGGACTGATGAGCGTCGGATTCGTAGCGGCGTTTACGGTGTTCGGAGCGATGCTTATAGCCATGTCGTTTTTTATGGAAAAGGTAGCCGCAGGAATGGACAAGGTTACGCAAGCTATGGAAAAGCAGGCGGCAAAACTGGCCGTTCTTAATCCGCTGCTTGCGGCGCAGGCCATACTGACAAACCCGATAACGGGCGCGGTGACGGTAGCGGCGGCCGTGGCGGGCGGCTTGCTTGTAAAAGCGCTTCTGCCGGCGATGGCAACTGGCGGCGTGGTCACGGGGCCTACGATAGCAATGGTGGGCGAGGGCAAATATCCGGAGGCGGTGGTGCCGCTCGGCGACAGCCCGCAGTTTGCTGAAATGAAGGCGGATATAGCAAACGCGGTGGTGCAGGCGGTAAGCGCGTTAAACGTCGGTTCGGGAAAAAGCGCAAGAAATATGACGATCCAGCTTCATATAGACGGACGTCAGTTTGCCGAAACCACGGTAAAAGATTTTGTAGATACTTTAAATAACGAAGGGTACAGTGTCCTCAGGGCCGACGCGGTATATAGGTGATAAAAATGAACGCTAGCAACAACATTGGCAACGAAGAACTTAAGCTTATACAAATTACTCCCGGTACGATATTCTTTACGGAATTTGCCTCCTTTACCGGAGAAAAAACGGAAACCGACGGGTGGCTTCAAAAAATAGGCGTGCCTAATCCGTCTTCCGTAAACTGGGAAGGAACGGTGCTTACCAACGAGGAGAAAAACGCCAAAGGCGACGTCTTTTTGGAATTTGTCAGTAAAAAGCGTAAGGTTACGGTAAGCTGGGATTTTCTGACGCAAAAGGAGTACCGAAATCTTTTGGGGCACCTTGAAATAGATTTTAACAACAGCGAGCAAGCGGTTTTATATTATAAAATAAGGGCGCTTAACCCCAACAGCGCAAGCTATTACGAGGAAAACGGAAGCGCGCAGCCAAAGCTTGACGAAATGGTGGCCTATCTTGACGGGAAATACGTAGGTAAGGTTACGGTGTGCAGCAGTCCCGAAACCGTGGATTTAAACGGCTCCGGGACAAGGAAAATACCGCTGACGATAGGGTACGAGGACGTCTCGCTGGTCTTTGTCGAGAGGTAAGCGTTATGAGTGTTAATTTTATCGATTCGGACTGGAGCGGCAATAAAGTCATACGAAAGCCTAATAAATATCTGTATGCGCAGCGTTCGCTCAGGCATAAGGTTGCGATACATTACAAATCCATGCAGAATCTTTTTATAGATTCAAGCGAAACAAGCGTTTTTTCGGACGGGGAAAAGTTTTCGGCCAACATTTTTGAGGAATCGGGACTTACAAATTCAAATAATGCGACCAACTTAAAGCAGCTTTACAACGAGGAAACTTACAATAAAAACATAACTCACGACAAATATTTTTATCTTGACGGCAAAACGGCGTTTTCCGACGGCGTTTCAAACGCGGACGGGAGCGACGTAGGATTAAAGCTTCTGTCGCGTAATTATTCGGGCGAAACCGAGGATATCGTCGGCTGGATGAGCCGTTCGGTCTGCGACGATCAAGGCTATTTCAAAAAACCGATACGGCTTTTGTATACGTTTAAAAACGACCAAAGTATAATAAAATGGCTGATTCGCTCTGTCGCCGACGAGGTCCCCGTAGATTTCAGCGTATGTATCTACGACAGCGACAAAAACGTGATATATAAGTCTAAAATTTTTAAAAATAATTCGGACAACAGGATAGAGCTGTCGGTAAACCGCGGTCTGTGCCGTTATATAGAGCTGCGTATCAGCAGGTGGGGAATAAAGGACGCCACGGTGGACGGCGGACTGCGCTTTAAGTCTACCGGCGCGAAAATAGTGTATTTCTATCATCATGCGGCCTTTCCCAAGGGAATTACGGACTACAGGAGCAACGACCTGCTGCAAAGCTTCAGCGTCAACGAATATCTGTGCAGCAGCATAGGCAAAGCAAATTACGGCGTTCAAAGCAATACGGGACAGTTTACGCTGATAAACATAAACAAGCTTTTCGATACGCTTAAAAGCGCCGGTTATTTGCAAAACGGCTTAAAGGTCTGTTATTACGTTTCCGTCAACGAATATTATACGCCTAATCTTGACGGCGACGGCAACGTTGACGAAAGCGCCGATAAAAACGGCCGGTATGAAATCGCGTATCCGCCCGCGCTTAACGCCGGCAGCGATGTGACGGAAAACTCGCCGGAAGCGGATATCGTGTTGGACGACGAGACTACCGCTCTGTCGCTGGAGGCGGATAACGGTAATTGGCAGCTGCTTGCAACGCAATATATTACCGATATCGAATTTGACGAGGTAAAAAACATAGTCAAATTCAAAACCCAGGACCGTATGATCAAATTCAAGGACATTACCTACTCCGGATATAAAAAGGTCGCGGGAGGAAAGCTTACCGCCATACGCAACAGCGATCTTATCGACGATATTATGAAACGCGCCTCGCAGCTTTCCGGCGATGCTGTCAAGGACGATTCTCACGATTATCATTTATATAAAATCACTCCCCGCGCACAGGCAAAACTGGCGGACCGCACGATTTATCAGGGCTATCTTGACGAAATGAATACGTGGTCCGCTTTGCAAAAGGCGTGCGACGCCGACCTTGTGCATGCATATATAAATAGAGAGGACGAATTGATAATAGATAAAATCGACGAATTGTAAAATTGTATTTAATAGTATTGCCAAGAGTAAGAAGTTATGATATACTAACTGT
>USBU01000079.1 GCA_900553005.1 uncultured Eubacteriales bacterium
CGAGATGTAGCTCCGTCTCGTGGGCTCGGAGATGTGTATAAGAGACAGAATTAAAACATTACTTATTTTTGCGTTAGGGGGTAATTTTGAGTCAGGCGGAATTTGGTTGGAGAGGAAAATTACAAAAAGACTAACGAATACGATATTGTGTATTATATCGGTATTGCGATGCCCATGATAACGTGAACCGGTCAGTTTCAGTTATACGATTCATATTTTTGCGTTAGCGGGGCGAGGGATTCCGTAAGCAACAATTTGGCTGGGAGCGGGACAAAACCGGATTAAACGAAAGAAAATCGGTTTACGATTGCGCAGCGCACTTTGAAGAATCAATCTGAGTAAAACAGTCGTAAAAAGAATTGAGATAAATTCGTTATATATGATTTTGGGGCGGGGCGTGATTTAACGATAGGACCCCGTTTTATTATTTTAAAAAACCGGCGGGTTATTGCATGATCGTCGGGGAAGAATTTTAACTGAACTGCGATTGATTTTTGCGCGGACATATGCTATAATAATTGCGTATACGAATTATCAAGCAAAGGACATACGCTCCGGCGTAACGTGCTGTTTGCGCGGCGACTTTGAAAGGTGATTGAGAGGGTTGTTATAACGAATGGAATCAGAAACCGCAAAGGTAAAATTGGAATTTAACTGCAGTCCCGTAATAAGTTATTACATGCTGCAGGCGGGGACAAGTCCTGTCAACAGGCTGTACGTCAAAAATGTGTCCGATACGGATTTGGACGGCGCGACGGTGGAAATTTCGGCGCGGCCCAGGTTTTTGCTGCCGTTTTCTCTGTCTGTCACGCTGCCCCGACAATCGACGCTGAAATTTGAGCCGGAAAACCTGATTTCTCCCGTTTTCATGGTTGCTCAGTCCGAGCGCCAGGAGGGGGAAATTACCGTCCGCGTAACCGTAAATAACAAAATTCTTGCCGAAGAGAGCGTTCAGGTTACGCTCCTCGCGTTTAACGAGTGCGATTTTTCCGAGCGTCCCGAAAGTCTTGCTGCGTTTGTCAGGAAATCGGCGGAGCTTAAGCCGTTGAAGTCGCTGATTGAGAAAAAATTAACTTCATGGAAGCAGAAATTTACGGAATTTTACGGTTCGGCCGGCAAAAACGACGTAAGATATTATTTTGCGGCGGCTTATGCGGTTTTAATAGAGCTGTCGTTTATCCGCGCCGAACAAAACGGCGACGACGTGCTTGTGGCAGAAACGGGAGATCTGATTAAAAACAAAACGGCTTCTTCGCCCGAGCTTACTCTTTTGTTTGCTTCCGTGCTTGAAAGCGCGGGAATAAACTGCGTACTCGGTCGTGCGGCTAAGGAGTGGTATGTAGGCGCGTTTTTATCCGACGAGTGTTTCGGAGACGCTGTTATAGACGACTCCTCTCTGATAGAAAATAAAATCGAGCGCGGAGTGAACGAAATTTCCATGGTATCCGTCGGCGGAATTTTCGAGGGGCTTAATTTTGAAAGCAATGAAAAGCGTACCGTTTCCGCTATCAAAAAGCATGGCATCGAGTTTTTCGTCGATTTAAAGTACGCGCGGATGATGAACGTTGCGCCTCTTCCGGAGAGAGTTAAAACTGCCGGAGGATATGACCTTAAGGCGGCTTCGGATTACTCGGATACCGACGCGCCCGGAAAGATAGAGGAAATCAAAGGAAATCTGTCGGGCGGTACGCTTGTAACGCGCGAGAAGCAGTGGGAGAGGCGTCTTCTCGATCTGGATATGCGCAACGCGCTTTTGAACTTTAAGACTTCCGCTTATACGGTCAAGCTGCTGACCGCGCGTCTTGACGACTTTATTTCCGCCATTCCTGCGTTCGGAGAGTACGAACTGTATCCGACCGACGAAAAAGAAAGCAATTTATTGTCGGCCTTTAGTGAGGATTTCAACAAGACGGTTTCTCTCAAGCCCGTGGCGGACCTTATTGCTTACGAATATAAAAACAGGCATTTGCGAGTTCCGCTTTCCGGCAAGGAATTCGAGCGGGCGCTTTCGGGCGTGTACCGCAAGGAAAAGAGCCGGCAGGAGGAGTCGGGCACGGCTTCGCTGTATTTGGCGGCCGGATTTTTGAAATGGTGCTTAAGCGGCGACGACGAATACAAGTTTGCGCCTATTCTTTTATATCCGGTTACTCTTTTGCGGCGCGGAACTTCGCAGACGTCGTTTTTCGTCAGTATAAACGAGGACGAAGTGCATGTTAATACCACGCTTTTGGAGTATCTGTATCAGCAGTTTAACATCGATATACGCGCGCTGAGCGAGTTTAAGGCGCCGTCTCTGTCCGGCTACTCTTCCGTTGTCGCGCGTTTGAAAAAAGAGGTTTCCGGACAAAAGGGCTGGGCTGTGTACGACAGCGTATATTTGTGTTCGCTTTCCTTTTCCAGTTATCTTATGTGGAAGGACGTGCGGACCAAAATGGATAAATTCCGCGAAAGTAAGCTTATACGCTCTCTTTTGGAAAACCGCAGCGAATTTACGGGCGAAGAGGCCGTCGGCGAAAATCTTTCCTCCGACGAGGCTTATGCCGAAGGCGGAAAAATTTATCTGCCGATAAGCGCCGACTCCTCTCAGTATTCGGCCGTAGTGGACTCGATGTCTAAAAGCTTTGTTCTGCACGGTCCTCCGGGGACAGGCAAGTCGCAGACCATCACTAATATGATAGCCAATAATATCGCCAACGGCAGGCGGGTATTGTTCGTCGCTGAAAAAATGGCGGCGCTTTCCGTCGTATATAAGCGGTTAAAGGATATCGGCATAGGTGATTTCTGTCTGGAGCTTTATTCCGAAAAAACCAAAAAAACCGACGTCGTCGATAAGCTTGTATCCACTATGGCGCTTGCCGGATCGGAGGAAACGAGGGGCGTAGACGAAAACCGCCGCGAGCTCAGCGCGCTTATCTCGCGCTTGCAGGGAGAAATGGACGCTATGCATTGCGTTCATTCGCTCGGTTTTTCGGTTTACGAAGGAATACTGGGATATCTCGACAATAAGGATGCGCCCGACTGCCTTACGATAGACAGCCTGTTTTACGAAAAGCTGAACAAGGAAAGCTTCAACAGATATCTGGGGCTTTTGACCGAGCTTTCGGTGCGCGCCAAGGAATGCGGAAATCTTGAAAAATCGCCTTTCCGCGACGTGGGAAGATTCGATTACAACGAGCGCTGGCGCGTGCGCGGCGAGAGTATTTTAAAAATTTATTATCGGGAGCTTAGATCGCTGAGATTTTACGCAAGAGAGCTTGTCCCCGTTTTCAACATGCGCACGGTGTCGCTTACGCAGGAAAAACTTAAGGGCATTTACGACGTCGCAAGGCTTATCATGAATTCCGCAGCCGTCATGAAGGTAATTTCCGGCGGAAGGGAAAACGTTACGCTGCTTGCCGCGGCGGAAAGTTATCTTTCGCTTATCGAGCTGGAAAGACGGCTTAAGGAAGCGTTTTCCAATCGCTTCGACGAGTTTCCGGAGGCGGCCTTTTCGGTGGCGGAGGTGCTCGACGCGCAAAGGAAGGATTCGCTGGGGATAAAACTGGCTAAAAAATACGCGGCTTCGGTCAAATACGAGCTGGATAAGGAAGCGCGCGCCGAATATTACGCCGAGCTTTTGAAGATTGCAAAAAACCGCTTTGAGATTCGTCGCAGAGCCGAAAAGCTTGACAGACTTGAAGTGGGCAGCGAGGCGGAGCTTATTATTGCCGCGGAGGAGCTGCGCGCGTTGGTTGCGGCGGCAAAAAACGTTTACGCCGATTTTGAAGTAAATATTTTCTTTGAGTCGTGCCGTTATATCGCGGCAAATTCTCCGTTTTTGTATCTCGAGTACTTTGTTGCCGCTTATGAAAGCGTGGAAAGGGCAAGAAGGCAGTTTACGTCAATTTTTGCGATAGAGCCGCGCCGTATCGGAGAGCTGAACGAGGAGATGGAGTACGTCACTCAGCTTAATAAAAATTTGGATCGTATCGCCGGATGGAGTAAATATCAGGAAATAGTGGCGGAATGCCGCCGCAGCGGCTTTGAATTTGTGCTGGAGCCGCTGAACGTCGGAGAGATAACTCCGGACGACATTTTAAGCTGTTTTAAAAAATGCGTTTATTATAATTTCGTGCGCAGCGAAATTTCGCTTGACGAGCGTTTATGCCAGTTTTCCGGGCTTGCGCTGGAAGAAATGATAGAGCGCTTTAAGTCGCTTTCCGAAGAATACGAGCGTCTTACCCGAACCGAACTTTACCGCACGCTTGTAGGCAGGCTGCCGACTCCGCGCGAGGACGGCGAGCATAATCTGGAAAAGGTTGTGCTGCTGCGCGCTCAGAAAAACGGCGTCAAGGGCGTTACCTTAAGAAAGCTGTTTACTCAGATCCCTACGATCATGAAGTGCGCCTGTCCGTGTATGCTGATGAGCCCGGCTTCGGCCACTCAGTTTTTAGACCTGGATCTCGATAAATTTGACCTTGTAATATTCGACGAGGCGTCTCAGGTGCCGACCTGCAAGGCTGTGGGCACTATCGCGCGCGCCCGTCAGGTGATAGTCGTCGGCGATCCGAAGCAGCTTCCTCCCACGACGTTTTTCGGCGCGGATTTTAAGGATGAGGAACATCTTGACGTCGAGGATCTTGAAAGCATACTTGACGACTGTCTGGCTATCGGTATGCCGGAAAGGCACCTTTTATGGCATTACAGGTCGCATTACGAAAGCCTCATAGCGTTTTCAAACGCCATGTATTACGACAATCAGCTGCTTACGTTTCCATCTCCGGGCGAAATGAACAGTAAGGTGACGCTGGAATACGTTGACGGCGTTTACGACCGCGGCGGAAGCAAGTGCAATAAAAAGGAAGCGCAGGAGCTTATAAAAAATATTGTCGCGCGGCTAAAAAATCCTGCGCTTAAAAATCAGTCCGTCGGCGTAGTTACGTTTAACGGCGCTCAGCAGGCGTATATCGAGGATAACCTTTTAAAAGCGCTTAAGGAGGCTAAGCTGGAGGAAGAGGCTTTCGAGCGCGACGAGCCTGTTTTTGTAAAAAATCTGGAAAACGTGCAGGGCGACGAGCGCGACGTTATACTGTTTTCGGTAGGGTACGGTCCCGACCGGGACGGAAAGCTGTCGCTCAATTTCGGGCCGCTTAATCAGGCCGGGGGATATCGCAGACTCAACGTGGCGGCGACGCGCGCGCGTATGGAAATGAAGGTGTTTTCGTCTATCCGCGCCAACATGATCGACCTGAGGCGCACTTCATCTCAGGGCGTTCGCGGCCTTAAGGCGTTTTTGGAATATGCCGAGCGCGGCAGAGATATGCTGGTATTCGACTCCAGAAACGTCGGCGCGCGCGAAAAGGGAATAGGGGAGTATATCGCGCACGAGCTTAGCGAAAAAGGACTTAAGTGCGTATATGACCTCGGTGTTTCGGATTTTAAAATAGACGTGGCTGTTGTCGATCCCAGAGATCCCGATAAATATATTCTGGCAATAATCTGCGACAGTGCAAACGAATTTCGTATTAAAAGCGTGCGCGACCGCGTTGCCATGCATACGAAAATTCTTAAAACGCTGGGATGGAACGTCCATTATCTTTGGACGGTAAATTATTTGGGCAATCCTAAAAGAGAAATTTCCAAAATACGCGAAATTGTTTCCTCTCTGTCAAAATCCGCCCTGCCCAGCAAGAAGAACGTAAAGGAATCGCTTTCAAGATATCGGCGCGTTTACAGGCGCGCGGCAGTCAAACCGCTTGCCAAGGCGGGCGCAGAATATGTTACGTCCGACGTTAATCTGGATAAAATCAGGCAAAAGCTTTCGGATATCGTGCGCGCGGAGGGCCCGATTGACGAAGCGTCGCTTATTGAAAAGCTTTGCGTCGTTTATTCTGTGCCGAAAACCGCCAAAAAGGCCGTGCAGCGTCTTTATGAAATTGCCGCCGGTACGGAGAATTACCGGAAGGAAAGTCTGGGAGTCGCATATTACGCCGACAGAGAAACCGAAACGTTCAGACCGCTGGACGACAGGGTAAAGCGCGATTATTCGCGCGTCAGCCCTTACGAGCTTATTGCGGCGGCAAGATGCGCGCTCGAGTGCTCCGGAAGCCTGAATAAGAGCGAGCTTATAAAAGAGATTTTTACTTTGATGAATTGCACGAGAAAGACTGTCTCTTATACACATCTCCGAGCCCACGAGACGGAGCTACATCTCG
>USBU01000080.1 GCA_900553005.1 uncultured Eubacteriales bacterium
TACACCTATTAAGTCGTCGGCAGCGTCAGATGTGTATAAGAGACAGCTCTATAAGATCCGTTACTTTTTCATCCAAGGCATAATCGGCATTTCCGGCATTGCATACGACGACAAGCTTTCCGCCGCGCACGAACGAGAAAATTCCGCCGCCGGCCCGCAGTACGGAAAAATCTCCGCCGTTCAGCTCCGGCGCGCGCCGTAAGCGTCCAAGCGCGCGGTAATACTGTATAAGAGCACTATTCTCCTTTCCCCACGGATAGCAGCGTCTGTTGAACGGATCCTCGCAGCCCTCCATACCGGTTTCGTCTCCGTAATAGATACACGGCACGCCGGGAAGAGTATATTGAAGCGCGGCGGCAGCCCGCAGACGCTTAAGCGCAAGACTCAAATCAGGAATCGCGTAATCGGCTCTGTCCCGCTTGAGGCCCGGAAGCGGACAATCGGAAAGCGCTGTCAGTATTCTTACAGTATCGTGCGTTGACAACGGATTCATAAGATTTTTTAGCGCATCGGGCGGATAATTATTTACAATGGCGTTTACCGTCCGCGCGATATTTTCCGCTCGACCCGTTTTGATAAAATCGATAACGGCGTCTTTAAAGGGATAATTGGTAACGCTGTCAAGCTGTCGGCCGGTAAGATAACGCCTGCGCCTGCCGTATGACGTTTTATTGCTTGCGTCCTCCCATACCTCGCCGAGCACGACGGCGTTTTCATTTACGCTTTTTGCCGCATGAGTCAGCCGGTCGAGAAATCCGTCCGGCAGCTCGTCCGCAACGTCCAGCCGCCACCCTGCCGCGCCCATACGCATATATGTGCGGATTACTCCGTCCTCACCGTTTATAAACTCGTCGAAAACGGGATCGGATTCCTTTACGCAAGGCAAAATTTTTACGCCCCACCAACACGCGTAATTATCCGGATATTCCGTGAAATCGTACCAGCCGTAATACGGACTGTTCTTGGACTGATACGCTCCCGCGCTGTCATAGCTGCCGTAACGGTTGAAATAAACGCTGTCCGCGCCGGTATGAGAAAACACGCCGTCAAGAATCACCTTTATTCCGCGCTTATCCGCCTCGGAAAAAAGCCGCTCAAGAGCCTTTATCCCTCCGAAATCGCCGTCAACGCGTCTGTAAGAGCCCGTATCGTATTTATGATTTGACGCCGCCTCGAATATCGGATTCAAATAGATGCATCTGACGGACAAAGAACTTAAATAATCCAGCTTTTCTGTGATTCCGTCAAGATTACCGCCGAACATATCGTTGTTTCTTACTATTCCATCGGCGTCCGCTTCAAACTCAGGGCAGCCGCCCCAGTCGTCCCTGTACGTCGCGGCAGCCTTCGTCTTGAGCCTTAGCCCCCCGATGTTAAACCTTTCGGGAAATATCTGATAATATATGCCGCCGTCCAGAAAATCGGGCGCGCGGTAAATTTTTTCAAACGCCGTAAGCTGCCATGGGCGCCCCTCGCCCTCGGCCGCATTCAGATCTTCGTCAGCATAATATGACACGGTTTTACCGCAAGATGAAATTTCAAAGCGGTAAAAATACAGCCCGGGCGTCGTAACGCGCATAGTAAGCGAAAACCCGTACTCCTTACGCTCCATAGGATATTTTACGGGCTGCTCGCCGTCCTTGGTCAGCACTGTTACCGACGAATCCGCGCCGATTACAAACAAGTTTAAAGTAAAATCTTTGTTTATCTCCACTCCGCCTACCGGATTTTTGCATTCGGCGTCGCAGGGAAAAAATCTCACCCTCATAACGGATTCAGTCCTCTTTTACGCCGACGGGACGTAAGCGCCAGATTCTTTCCGCATATTCTTTTATGCTTCTGTCGGCGGAAAACACTCCCGATTCCGCAATATTGATCAGCGCCATAGAATTCCACCTATCACGGTCCGAATACGCTTTATCAAGCTTAGAAGCCGCTTTGAGATAATCGGAAAAATCCTTTAACACCATGTACGGATCCGCCACGTAATTGGTACCGATGGTGAGATAATCGGCTATATCGGAAAAAGACTGCCCGTCAAAACCCTTTCTCAAGGCGTCGACAACCCTGCGGATCTCCGGATCGTCCGAATAAAGATGCGAAGCGTTATAGCCCGACTGCCAAAGTTTTTCCACCTCGTCGGCTTTTAATCCGAACGTAAAAATATTATCCGCTCCCACGCGCTCGGCAATCTCGACGTTGGCGCCGTCCACCGTTCCGAGAGTAATCGCGCCGTTCAGCATGAATTTCATGTTGGACGTGCCGGACGCCTCTTTACCGGCAAGCGAAATCTGCTCGGAAACCTCGGACGCGGGTATCAGTCGCTCCGCCTTTGTAACGTTGTAATTTTCCAAAAACATCACGTCAACCCTGGACTTGACGGCAGAATTTTTTTGTATTTCCGCCGACAGACAGTTTATAAGCGTGATAATTCTTTTCGCGTGATAATATCCGCCCGCGGCTTTAGCCCCGAAAATGAATGTTTCGGGCGTTTCCGAAAGATTTGAGCCGTCGAGCGCATCAAGATATTTTTTGATTATTTTAAGTACGTTCAGCAGCTGACGCTTATACTCGTGCAGCCGCTTTATCTGCACGTCGAAGCGAGAATCGGGATTAAGCTTAAAACCCGATGATTTATCTATATAATCTGCAAAGTCGCGCTTATTTGCCGCTTTGATTCTGCCGATCTCCGAAAGCACGGACTTGTCTCCGGCATATTTTTTTAAATCGATCAGCTTTGACGCATCGAGCACGTAACCGTCGCCTATAAGCGAAGTTATGAGCTCCGCCAACCCCGGATTGGACTGATTAAGCCAGCGGCGGTGCGCGATTCCGTTAGTAACGTTTGTAAAACGCTCGGGAAAAACCCCGTAAAAATCCCTGAAAACGCTTTCCTTGATTATATCGCTGTGAAGCGCGCTTACTCCGTTGACGCTGTGGGAGCCTATAACGGCAAGATTGGCCATGCGCACCTGTCCGCCGCCTATGACGCACATACGCGCCAAACTGTCCTCGGGGCAGTCCTTATGCTCTCCGCGGAATCTGTAATCGATTTCCTTGATTATGCTGTAAATACGCGGCAGCCGCATGCTGACAAGAGCCTCGCTCCACTTTTCAAGAGCCTCGCTCATGACGGTATGATTAGTATAGGCGATTGCGTTTACGGTGATATTCCACGCTTTTTCCCAAGTAAAGCCGTATTCGTCCAAAAGAAGACGCATAAGCTCCGGCACCGCCAGCGCCGGATGAGTATCGTTTATGTGAATCGCCGCTTTTTCATGAAGATTGTCCAGGCTGTCGTTGTTTTTAAGATGATCCTTTATTATCGACTGCAGGCTTGCGCTGACCAGAAAATACTGCTGCGAAAGTCTGAGCTGCTTGCCCTCGAAATGCTCGTCAGAAGGATACAAAACCTTACTGATAAGCTCCGCCTCGTTATCTCCCTTCATGGCGGAAAAATAATCGCCCTGCGTAAACGACTTCATGTCGAACGAAGCGGGCGCGCTTGCCCGCCACAGCCGCAGAACGCTTACGCCTTTGCCGCCGGCTCCGCTTATCATGACGTCGTATGGCAGAGCCTCGACCTGACTGCCGCCCTCGTGACGTACCTTAAGCCGTCCATCCGACCAATCCTCGATAACGCGTCCTCCCAGCCGCACTGTAAAGCTTTTATCAGAACGGGGCATCATCCATACCTCTCCGCTGTCCAGCCATATGTCGGGCAGCTCGACCTGAGTATTTTCCACAATCTTCTGCTTGAAAAGACCGTATTCATAGCGAATCGAAAATCCCATGGCCGGATATCCGCCTGTAGCCAACGCGTCGAAGAAACAGGCCGCAAGCCGTCCCAGTCCACCGTTCCCCAGTCCGGCGTCAGACTCCAGCTCGTAAAGAGAAGCAAGATCGGACCCGAAAGCGGAAACTGCATCGGACACCTGACGCTCCAATCCCAAATTATAAAGATTGTTTTTCAGCGACCTGCCGAGCAGAAATTCCATGCAAAGATAATAAACGCGCTTGGCGCCTTGCTTGCCGGCCGCCTTGTTAAAGCGCTGCTTTTTAAGCAGCAGTATGTCCCTTATTACAAGGGCGACAGCCTTATACATCTGCATCGGAGAGGCAGACGAGGGCGACGAAGCAAAATATTTGTCTAGTTTTTCCGCAATAAGCTCTTTTATTTTAACTGTAGTATATTCCATTAGAAGCGTCCTCCGTGCAGCAGCATAAGCAAAGCTTTCTTTCAGCCGAGCACTTCTCCGTAGTATTTATCGTATTCCTCCGCGCTCTTGCGCCAGCTGAAATCGCATTCCATGGCCCGGCGGCGCAACGAAACCCATTTATCCGCGTAATCCCTGTAAAGTCCGACCGCTCTGTCAACGCCATGCAGCAGAGCGCCGCTGTCGTATTCGTTAAAGACGAAACCGTTGCCAAGGCTTCCGTCTCCGCAGTCAACGACCGAATCCTTAAGCCCTCCGGTAGCCCTGACGACGGGAATCGTGCCGTACCTCATGGCCATCATCTGCGAGAGTCCGCAGGGCTCAGACCTGGACGGCATCAGGAATATGTCCGCTCCGGCGTAAATTTTCTGCGCCATGTCTTTGTTGAACGCTATTATCGCCCTGACTCGGCTGCCGTAAACGTTTTGCATGTGCCTGAAGAAATTTTCATGCTCGGCGTCTCCCGTTCCGAGAACGACAAACTGAACGTCGTTGCGCATAATTCCGTCAAACGCACCGCGCACAATATCGAAGCCCTTATGAGAAACAAGTCTCGATATCATTGCGATCATGGGAACGGACGCCGAAACCGGAAGATCCAAAATACGCTGCAATCCCACTTTATTTTCCGATTTATATAAATCCACGGTTTTTTCGTCGTAATTTTTAAACAGCGAGCTGTTTTTTGCCGGATCATATACGTCGGTGTCGATGCCGTTGAGTATTCCCTTTACTTTATACGCGTTTTTAAGCAGCACACGTTCCAACCCGTGCGAATATTCCGAGCTCATTATTTCGCCCGCATAGCTGTTGCTTACCGTTGAAACGCTGTCGCTGTAATCTATCGCGGCCTTCATGAGATTGATACAGCCGCCGTGTTCTATGGACATATATTCCCGCCGCGGAATACCGAACAAGTCCTCTATGACGTCGTAAGAGAACTGCCCCTGATATTCGATGTTATGAATCGTAAATATCGTTTTTATGCCGCCGAGGCCCTCGCGGTACTGATAGAAAAGCTTATAATAAACGGGCACAAGCGCGGTATGCCAGTCGTTGCAGTGCAGAATATCCACCCGCCAGTCAAGATACGGCAACAGCTCCAGCACCGCGCGCGACAGGAAAGCAAATCTTTCTCCGTCGTCGCCGTAGCCGTACAGCCCGGAGCGCTTGAAATAATATTCGTTGTCCACGAACCAGAACTTAACTCCGTCGTAATCAAGCTCGAAAAGACCGCAATACTGATTCCGCCATGCCAAAGGCACGGTAACGGAACGCACAAACGTCAGTTTTTCGCGGTATTCGTCGGGAAAACTCTCGTAAAGAGGAATAATAACCCTGGCCTCCACGTCGTTCAGTTTATTTAGCTGTTTAGGCAATGAGCCTATGACCTCGCCCAGACCGCCGGTACCCGCAAAGGGCCACGCCTCGCTGGCGACTAAAAGGACGTGCTTGCGTTTGCCGGCCCGGCGTTTTTCCGCCGTCTTCTTTTCCGCCTCTTTAACGGGCTGTGCCGCGCGCTTATTTGCGACGCTTTTCTTTGCCGGGGCGGTTTCCTCGGCCGCGACCTCCTCAAAGGCCGGCGTAAGCGTATGACTGTCCCCGCTCTTAGGTTCCTCGGCCGTTCTGACAAGCGCGCCGCGTTTTTTTACGGCGGTCCTCCCGTCCGGCTTAAGGGCGACCTCTCCCTTGGTTTTACGCGCGACGTCGCCTTTTTTGCGAACGGCCGGCGTTTTTGCTTCGGTCTGAGACTTTTGAGACGATGCGGAATTGTTTTTTACTGTCTTTTCATTCATGATTAGATGTTCTCCGATGTTTTTTCTGTCGAATTTCCGACCGAATAAATACTGTCTCTTATACACATCTCCGAGC
>USBU01000081.1 GCA_900553005.1 uncultured Eubacteriales bacterium
ACGAGATGTAGCTCCGTCTCGTGGGCTCGGAGATGTGTATAAGAGACAGCACTATAGCTCAAGCCGAAGCTCTCGATAAAATCACCTCTATCGATACGGTAATCAATATCGACGTTGATCTCGGCGCTCTTTCCGAAAGACTTACCGGCAGAAGAGTATGTTCAAAATGCGGAGAAAGCTATCATATCTCTACTAAAAAGGACGGCGACTGTGAAAAATGCGGCGGTACGCTGATGCACCGCGACGACGATAAGCCGGAAACGGTCAACAATCGTCTTGCGGTATATTCGACGTCCACCAAGCCGCTTATCGAGTACTACGAAAATCAGGGTAAGCTTGTAAGCGTTAACGGCATGCAGAAAATAGAGGATGTTTTCGCTGAGATTTCGGAGGCTTTGACAAAGTAGTATGATAACCGTAAAGAGCGAGGCCGATCTGATTAAAATGCGCGTTGCGTGTAAAATTACCGGCGATACGCTTAAGATGATTGAGGATTACGTCCGGCCGGGCGTTTCCACAAAAGAACTCGATGAAATTATTGAGGACTTTATAAGGAAAAACGGCGGGACGCCGAATTTCAAGCATTTGTACGGTTTTCCTGCGTCAGCTTGTATTTCCGTTGACGACGTGGTTGTGCACGGCATACCATCCGCAAGAAAACTTGTCGAGGGAGAAATCGTAAGCATAGACGTCGGAGCCGCATACGGCGGTTTTAACGGCGACGCGGCAAGGACGTTTGCGGTAGGAAAGATTTCCGAAGAAAAGCAGCGGCTTATAGACGTGACGCGTCAAAGCTTTTTCGAGGGGATCAAACATGCAAAAGCAGGCCGGCGGTTAGGCGATATGTCGCACGCGATACAATCATATGTTGAGGCTAACGGTTTTTCGGTCGTCAGGGCGATGTCCGGACATGGAATAGGCCGTCGTGTTCACGAGGATCCTAACATTCCGAATTTCGGGGCGGCAGGCTCCGGAGTGCTGTTGAAAAGCGGTTACACGCTTGCGGTCGAGCCCATGGTCAATTCCGGAACCTTTAAGGTTTTTATCGACAACGGCGACGGCTGGACTTGCAGAACTCTTGACGGAATGCCAAGCGCTCATTACGAAAACACAATTCTTGTTACAAACGGGCAGCCTGAAATATTAACCCTGTAAAAATAGTTTACAAACCGATACGAGTTATGTTATAATAATATTTGCGGTTCGCAAGGTAAGGAAAGTTATTTGAAAGAAGGTTGTATTGTTAAAAGTCTGAAGGGACACGATACCGGCAGAATTTACGTGGTTTTATCCGAGATTAACGAAAGCTTCGTACTCCTGGCCGACGGCAGATACAGAAAGCTGGAAAATCCGAAGCAGAAGCGCGTTAAGCATTTGGAGCTGATTGCGGAAGCCGTGTTGCCGGAAATGCTTACCGACAGCGCTTTGAGAAAAATGTGTAAGTTATAATTTTTGGAGGTTGTATGCCGAAAGACGATAATATCGAAGCCGAAGGAACCGTGGTAGAGTGTTTGCGCAACGCCATGTTCAAGGTTAGGTTGTCCAACGGACACATTGTCACATGCACGATTTCGGGTAAAATCAGGATGCATTATATAAAAATTCTCGAGGGTGATACCGTAAAGCTTGAAATGTCGCCTTACGATATTACAAAGGGAAGAATTACTTACAGAAACAAAAATTAAAGGAGTTAATCATGAAAGTCAGGTCTTCGGTCAAGCCTATGTGCGATAAATGCAAGGTTATAAAGCGTCACGGCAAAGTGATGGTCATCTGCTCAAAATACGCTAATCACAAGCAGAGACAAGGTTAAGATTAAGCGTACCGGCCTTTAGCCCAAACGGGGTATTTCCGTTCGGGCTGTCGGGCTTTAAAAAGAAACGCATTTCCTGTTTTTACCTTTTCGGATCGCGGTTTTTGCTTAAATCTCCGATTAGCGGGGTAAAAGCTGTGCGTCAAACATCTGTAACTTTTGGAAAATAAATGCGGCGCGGCGCGTATGGCTAACATTCCATAGCTTTCGCTCAACCGTTACCGTTTGAGATATAATTTTTATTTTTACTAATAAAATAAGGAGTCAAAACAGTGGCAAGAATAGCTGGTATTGATTTGCCGAGAGAGAAGCGCGTAGAAATCGGGCTTACCTATATTTACGGCATAGGCCGTCCCTTGGCAAACAAGATTTTACAGGAGACAGGCGTCAGCCCCGACGTCCGCGTCAAGGATCTGACCGAGGAGCAGGAAAATGCTCTGAGGACATATATCGAGAAGAACATTGTGGTAGAAGGCGATCTTCACCGCGAGGTTGCGCTTAATATAAAGCGCCTTATGGAAATCGGCTGCTACCGCGGCGTAAGACATCGTAAAGGACTGCCCGTTCGCGGACAAAGCACAAAGCAGAACGCGCGCACCCGCAAGGGACCGAAGCGTACCGTAGGCCGTTCTAAGAAGAAGTAAGGGAGACAGGAACAATGGCAGTTAAAAAGTCAACCAAGAAAAGAATTACCAAAAATATCGATAAGGGACAGGTTCATATCCACGCGTCCTTTAATAATACGCTTATTACCTTCACCGACGAGCAGGGCAACGCTATTTCGGCGTGCAGCGCCGGCGCGCTTGGCTTCAGAGGCTCCAGAAAGAGCACTCCGTTTGCCGCTCAGCAGGCCTGCGAAAAAGCCGCGGTAACCGCTAAAGAGCACGGTATCCGCAGCGTTGAGGTTTTTGTAAAGGGACCTGGTTCGGGACGCGAGTCCACGATAAGAGCGCTCGAGACCGTAGGTATTGCGGTTACGGCAATTACTGACGTGTCGCCCATTCCGCACAACGGATGCAGACCGCCTAAGCGCAGAAGAGTATAAGGAGATTTAGATAAATGGCAAAATATACTAACGCAGATTGCAAGCTTTGCAGACGCGAAGGCGCAAAGCTGTTCTTAAAGGGCGAGCGCTGCACTTCCAAAAAGTGCGCAATGGAAAAGCGCCCCGTGGCCCCCGGTATGCACGGTGTCACCAGAAAAAAAGCTTCGGAATACAATATTCAGCTTCGTGAGAAACAGAAGGTTAAGCGCGCTTACGGATTGCTTGAAAAGCAGTTCCGCGAGTATTACGAGGAAGCCGAGCGTATGCGCGGCGTTACCGGCGAAAACATGCTGGCCCTCATCGAAAAACGTCTTGATAACGTCGTTTATCGCATGGGTATCGGTTCCAGCCGTGCGCAAAGCCGTCAGATTGTCAATCACGGTCATATAACCGTCAACGGCAAGGACGTCGATATCCCCAGTTACGAGGTGAAAACAGGGGACGTCATCGCCGTAAAGGAGAGCAAAAAGGATAACGCTCTGTTTAAGGAGCTCCGCGGCGCGAAAATCGTTATGCCCAGATGGGTGGAGTTCGATACCGAGTCTTTTACGGGCAAGATTATCGACAATCCCAAGCGCGAGGATATCGACCTTAACATCAACGAGCAGCTTATCATAGAGTTGTATTCTAAGTAATAACGGCTGCCTCTAAGGTAAAAAAGTCAAGGAGATTATAATAAATATGATGGAAATCGAAACGCCAAGAATCACACTGGAGGAAAGCGCGGATAACAGAACCGGCAAGTTTATTGTCGAGCCTCTCGAGCGCGGATACGGAATTACGCTCGGCAACGCATTAAGGCGCGTTCTATTATCGGCTCTTCCCGGTACGGCTGTGGTCGGCATCAATATCGAGGGCATCTCTCACGAATTCTCCACAATTCCCGGCGTCAAGGAAGACGTTGCGGAAATCATACTTAACCTTAAGGGCTTGAACCTGAAGGCCGAGTATGCAGATAAATCGCTTAAAAAGACGCTTAAAATCGAGAGAAAAACGCCGGGAATCGTTACTGCGGCAGATATAGAGCGCGACCCCGAAATTACAATTCTTAATCCCGATATGTATATTTGCACTATCGACGAGGGCGGAGTTCTTAATATCGAGATGACTGTGGGCAGCGGCAGAGGTTATGTTGTCGCGGCTAATAACAAGGATTCGTCAAAACCCATCGGTTATATTCCGATAGACTCTATCTTTACGCCGGTTAAAGCGGCCAGCTACAGCGTCGAATCTACCCGCGTCGGACAGAGTATCGATTACGATAAGCTTATTCTCGAGGTTAAGACGGATGGCTCTCTGTCCGCAAAGGAAGTTTTAAGTCTGGCAGCAAAGGCTATATGCGAGCATATTAGATTGTTCGTTGACTTAAGCGATACATTCAGCGGAACGACGATTTTAGTCAGCAACGAGGGCGATAAACACACTAAAATTTTGGAAATGAGTATCGAGGAAATGGATCTTTCCGTCCGCAGCTATAACTGTCTGAAGCGCGCCGGAATCCATACTGTCGAGGACTTGACCAAAAAAAGCGAAGACGATATGCTAAAAGTCAGAAATCTTGGCAGAAAGTCGCTTGACGAAGTTATCGCCAAGCTTCGCAGCTACGGTCTCGACTTAAAGAGCAACGAAGATTAGGAGGATATTATGGCATTACAAAGAAAATTAGGCAGACCTACCGACCAGAGAGAGGCGCTGCTGAGAAATCAGGTATCGGAGCTACTGTGGAACGGTAAGATCGAAACGACTTACGCTAGGGCGAAGGAAGTTTCCAAGCTTGCTGAAAAAATCCTCACGCTCGCTATCAATACCTATACCGATACGGTAAAGAAAATCGAAACCCGTAAAAATAACAAGGGACAGGATATCAAGGTTGAGCTTGTCAACGACGGAGCTAAAAAGCTGGCTGCGCGCCGCAAGATCATGGCTAAGGTTTACGATCTCCAGGAACAGAGAAAGGACAACGAGACCAAGGCGAATTTCATAGCGCGTACCGAAAATATACGTCATCCGCTGATTGAAAAGATTTTCAACGAGTATGCTCCCAAGTATGCTCAGCGCGGAAAGGAAAAAGGACAGATGGGCGGCTATACTCGCGTTCTTAAGCTGGGCGCACGTCGCGGCGACAGCGCCGAAGCGGCTGTAATCGAACTGATTTAACTAATAAAAAAGCTTGTTTTCCTTCGGGTTAAACAGGCTTTTTTAATAATTAAAGTCAGGCTTATGCTTATCCGGAGCGTTATTGTTTTCAGCGGTAATGCGCATAGATTAATTTTTGCGCAAAGCGTGTCAAACGCATCGTTTCACTGCGTTATATAGCGGTCTGAACAATTATCCGGAATCCGTTAAAAATATAAGGCGATTATTTGAGCGCATTGTAAAGGGCTTAGCGAAGTAATTATTAAATATCGTCCGCATTATTTAAAATTTCGGTAAGCCGTAAATCATCGATTGATTAAAGACGGCTTAGCGGCTGATTTGTACGTTTTTGCAATATATTAAAAGTAGAACCGAAAAATATAAATCGTAAAAAACGATGAGTCTTTGCTGTACGGATAGGCGCTTGAGTCTGTAAATTTAATTCGTGCGGAGATTGAGGAGTTTATTATGGGCATTAAAGAAAATACGGTTTCGGCTGAGAAGCAAACCAGGGAGCGCGGCAACGTTTTTTATTACGGCAGTGAAAAAGCCGACAAAAAGATTTTGATAGTGGGCAACTCTATTACCTATCATGCTCCGAAAGAGGATATCGATTGGAATAATTCCTGGGGAATGGCGGCAAGCCGCGCCGAAAACGATTACGTGCATATTCTCACAGGCAAGATATTGTCTCAGGCGCCGGCAAATATAATGGTGGCTCAGCTTGCGGATATGGAGGTAGCGATCAACAACGGCAGCTTTTGCGTAAAAGATTATGTTTCGGAAAGAGAATTTGCGCCTGATATCCTGATATTTAAATTGGGTGAAAATATAAAGCCAGATATAAATAAGGATTATCTTAAGCGCTGTCTGTCGGATTTTATTGGATATATATGTAAAAAAGACTGCGCCGTTGTATATTCTACTTGTTTTTGGCCGAATCGCATCTTTGATGACACCGTTACCGAGCTTAGTCGGTTAGAAAACGCGTATCTTGTGTCTGTCTCTTATACACATCTCCGAGCCCACGAGACGGAGCTACATCTCGT
>USBU01000082.1 GCA_900553005.1 uncultured Eubacteriales bacterium
TACGAGATGTAGCTCCGTCTCGTGGGCTCGGAGATGTGTATAAGAGACAGACCGACGACGGACTGAAAAAGATTCTGACGGCCGTAAGGGAGTTTACTTCCGGACGTGTGATTACCGTATTCGGCTGCGGCGGAGAACGTGACAGAAGCAAGCGGCCGTTGATGGGCGAGGTTGCGGCAAGGCTGTCGGATATTGTTATCGTAACGTCGGACAATCCGCGCGGAGAAAAGCCGGAGAATATTATTTCCGATATAGAAAACGGAATAAAAACCGTCGGTAATGTCGATTATTTTCTGGAGCCGGATCGTAAAAAAGCAATTCGGCGCGCGCTGGAGCTTATGAAAAACGGCGATACGACGGTTATTGCCGGCAAGGGCGCGGAAAAATATCAGGAAATAAGCGGCGTAAAATACCCGTTTAACGACCGCGAATACGTATTGGGGCTTATCGGGGAGAAACCGTAATGATAAGATTGCTTTTGACTCTGATCACATCGTTTGCGCTGTCGGCCGCGTTGATGCCGCTGGTCATTTTTCTGGCCAAAAAGCTGAAGGTGCGTCAGACCGTACTCAGTTATGTGGACAACCATGCCGCGAAATCGGGCACGCCTACTATGGGCGGGCTGGCCTTTGTAATTTCTGCGGTTGCGTGTTCTCTTATGTTTTCGTCGGGAAGTTCGTCTCTGGCGCTTATGCTTTCCATGCTGACGCTCGGATTCGGTCTTATAGGTTTTCTCGACGATTTCATAAAAGTTTTTTTCAAGCAGAACAAGGGATTGTCGCCCTGGCAGAAAATGCTGTTTCAGTTTCTTGTCGCGCTGGTGATAGCGTTTTTCGTATATTACAGTCCGTTTGTTGGCGACAAGGTCTATGTGCCCTTCACGATGCGCGAAATTTCGCTCGGTTGGTTTGCCGTACCGTTTTACGTTTTTGTCTTTATAGCTTTTACCAACGCCGTCAATCTGACCGACGGACTGGACGGCCTTGCCGGAAAAACCTCCGTCGCCTATACTGTATTTTTTGCCGCGGTACTGTCGGTAATCGTATATCGCTTCGGAGTGTCGGCCGCTTATGCCGAGGAATATTACAATATGCTTGTTTTGTGCATGGCGCTGATAGGCGCGCTCTGCGGATTTCTGTTGTTTAATTCTTATCCTGCCGCGATATTTATGGGCGATACCGGGGCGCTGGCTCTGGGCGGCGCGCTGGCCGGGCTTGCGGTCATGAGCAAGCTGTCGCTGATAGCGCCGATTATCGGAATAATGTACGTTGTAAGCTGTGTGTCCGATATTATTCAGGTTGCGCACTATAAGCGTACAAAGCGCCGCGTATTTTTAATGGCGCCCTTTCATCATCACCTGGAAAGAAAAGGAATGCACGAGAATAAAATCGTTTCTCTTTATACGCTCGTTACTTTTTTCGTAGGAGCCGTCACGCTGATAATAATCCTTGCGCTGAATTGACGGAAGGTCATTTTTATGTCTTGCGCGGCATACACATAAGTGTATGAAAACTGCGGAGGAAATTATATGCGAAAGCTGAATGCGCGGCGCGCGTTGGTACTTGGAAAGGGCGTAAGCGGCAGCGGAGCCGCCGAGGCGTTAAGGCTGGCGGGTACGGAATGCCTTTTATGCGACGAAAACGATTTTGATTCGGTATTTTCCGACGCTTACGATCTGATTGTCGTAAGTCCGTCAGTGGAAAAAAATCACAGAGTATTCGCTTTGGCCGGAAAAACGGGCGCCGAGGTTATTGGGGAAATCGAGCTTGGCTGGCGGCTATGCGACAAGCCCGTAATAGCGGTAACGGGTACAAACGGGAAGACAACCGTAGTATCTCTTATAGGGCATATGCTGGGGAAAAGCGCGGACGCTTGCGTTACGGGCAATATAGGCAGGTCGTTCGCGCTTGACGCCGCGGCAGATCACGACGCGTATGTTGTCGAGACGTCCAGTTTTCAGCTTGAAACCGTCAGTAGATTTGCGCCGCATATAGCAGTAATTACAAATATTACGGGCGATCATCTCGACCGTCACGGAAGCTTTGAAAATTATGCTGCGGTAAAGCTGCGGATTGCGGAGGGCGGGAGCGCGGCGGATTATTTGGCGCTTTCCGCCGACAGCGTGCCGTTATCCGTGCTGAAAAACTTTTTTCCGGAGCGTAAAGTCGTTTATTTCAGCGCCAAGGGCAGGGTGAACGGAGCATACGCGCTGGGCGACAAACTTTATTGGTACGACGATTTTATATGTCGCCGTAACGATGTGGCGATGCTTGGGGTACATAATCTTGAAAACGCTCTTGCGGCTATAGCGGCGGCTAAATTATACGGACTTTGCGACCGTGATATAACTGAGTCGCTCAAGGAGTTTAGAACGGGAAAACACCGTATGGAATATGTGGGCAATGTAAGAGGCGTGGCTTTTTATGACGACAGCAAGGGGACAAACGTTGACGCGACGATTAAGGCAATGCGCTCTATGCCTTCGTCGTTCAGCCTGATTGCCGGCGGCAGCGATAAGGGCTATGAATACGACGAGCTGTTTGTGTCCGCGCCGCCGGGCCTGAAAAAGCTTTGCGTAATAGGAGAAACATCCGGTAAAATAATGTCTGCCGCCTGCCGCCATGGGTTTAAAAACGTTGTCAGATGTCCGTCGCTTGCCTGCGCCGTAAGCGAAGCTTATCATTCCGGCGCCGACAGCGTGCTTTTGTCGCCTGCGTCCGCAAGCTTCGATATGTTTGAAAATTATAAACGCCGCGGAGAGGCATTTGTCGCTATTGTTGAGGAAATAATTAAAAGTGAAACGCGGAGATAGTGAAAATCGTATTTACGGCAAATTCGATATTGTGCTGCTTGCGGCCGTAATAGGACTTATTGCGTTCGGCGTGCTGATGGTCTATTCGTCCAGCAGCTATAACGCCGAGGTGAATTACGGCAATGAGTATTATTATATGTTCAAGCAGATAATAGGCGCCGTTTTGGGACTTGCCGCCATGTTTGCCTGCGCATTTTTGGATTATCACGTGCTTGTGAAATTCCGATACGTTATTCTGGGCATATCTTACGCGTTGCTTATACTGGTTTTCGTGCCCGGAGTGGGCGTGGAAAATTACGGAGCTAAGCGCTGGATAAATCTCCCGTTTTTTACTATTCAGGCAAGCGAAATAGCCAAGTTCGGCTTTATAGTTTTTACAGCCTCGTATATGGCAAAAAACTATAAAAAAATGAACACGTTTAAAGGTCTTATCCCCGTACTGGCGGTGGGGGCGACCATGTGCGTGCTCATTATTTTGGAACCGAATATGTCCATAACTATGTGCGTTATGCTGCTTATGTTTGCAATGCTGTTTATAGGCGGCGCCCGCATGAAGCATTTTGCTTTTCTGCTGATTCCCGTAGTGGCGCTGGTGCCGGCGCTTATTATACTGGAGCCGTATCGTTTGGACAGACTGATGGCTTTTCTTAATCCGTGGGAGTCGCCGTTAGAGGAGGGCTACCAGCTTATTCAGTCGTTTTATGCTTTGGGCAGCGGAGGACTGTTCGGACTAGGGCTTTTCAATTCACGGCAAAAGTATCTATTTCTTCCGTTTTCCGAGAGCGATTTTATATTCAGCGTGATTGGAGAGGAACTCGGCCTTTTCGGTTGCGTAATGGTGATAGCCGCCTATATGGTCATAATATATCGCGCGGTACGAATAGCCAAAAACAGCAATGACCGTTTCGGCTGTTATCTTTCCGCGGGAATAGCTGCCATAATCGCCATACAGACGGCGATTAACATAGCGGTCGTAAGCGGCTCCATTCCTCCGACGGGGCTGCCGTTACCCTTCGTCAGCGCCGGAACCAGCTCTCTCATTGTTTTCTGCGCCGGTATCGGAGTGCTTTTGAGCGTGGAACGATTTAGCCATAAAAGCATTAAATGCCTTATTGGCCAGCAGTACGACGGAAAGTCCCGCGGCAATAAGCGTGTCCGGCAAAAGATAAATGATGTTATAGACAAGACTGTAGGAAACGGCGGCCCAGCCGGCAAGGTCTCCATGCCAAATCATGAAATCGATTCCGCTGGACCAAAACAAAATACCGGCCAGCACGTGGCTTAAGTAGCGCACGACAAAATAAAGTCCGAAACCTATTAAAATTCTTAGATGAGCCGTTACAACCGGTTTATTATTCATTAACGCGTTTTCGTATTTCTTAGGCGAATAGCTGAATACGCCTATTAGTGAAACGGCGAGGAAGGGCAGAAAATAATCCAGCAGCGCGCTCCACGGAGACACGATATACGGATTTTGAAAGAATTGGAGCAGCATAAACGCAAAACAGACCACCATGCTCTTGCGGAAGCCGAAATAATAGCAATATAGTCCTATCGGAAGCACGGACGCAAGCGTGATGGAGCCGCCGAACGGCAGACTGAACAGCTTGATGAACGACAGCGCGAAAGCCGCCGCAAGACATACGGCTCCGTATGTAATTTCTCTGGTGCCGGTTACGCGCACAATGCCTTTTTTCTTTTCGACAACGGCCGTTGCGACAAAAAGCAGCGCCATTATAGCGATGACTACGGCAAACAGCAGGACTACCTGCCACGGGCTGATCGAAATACCACTGAAATCAAACATAGAAATATCCTTTAATACCACTAAAAAAGACCAACCGCGCCAGTCGGTAGGTCTTTTCTCGTCTGATTGCATGAAAAAATTTACAAACAGCTTCCCTACGCGAGTGCTAACTCACAGGTTCAAAGGGACAGTCCCGAAAAAAGGAACATCTCAGCGGCCTTGTCCGGCCGCGCCCCTAGCGGTATCGTTTATTATTATATACGCGGTGATTTTCATTGTCAAGCATATGCGAATAATTTATGGTAATTCGCTTGCAGCCGATAAGTATAATGGTGTATAATATAAAAATGAAATACGTAAAGGCTACCGTAATTTATCTTTTTTCTCATTTTCCGCGGCTGATCGTGCTGTCCGTTCTGCCTGCGGCGGTAGTCTCGATTTTTATGAATCCTCAGGGCTTCGGTCTGTTTCTTCCGGTTAATGCGCTTTCGGAAGTGGAAAGTTTTTCAGATGTGTTTTTTCTCGTGTTCGACCGAAATCTTATTATGAAATGGCCGTATATGATCTTGGTCGGACTTTTACTGCTTGCGCTTTGTATAAGTTATACCATGGGCATAGTCGAAAAACATTTCCGCGTAGGCAAACTTTCGCTCCGTCAGCCGTTTACAAACATTAACAACTGTTTTATCACGGTATTCAAAACCTTTGGCCTTTTGGTCGTAATTTATATCGTTTACAGAATTTTGCTGGTCTGTCTTTTGACTCTGCTTGTTTTTGTTTTGGGCAGCTTTTCGGTTGCCGCCGTCTGGACGTCGGTGGTAATAGCGGTTATCAGTACGGTGGGATTTATATTTCTGTTGGTGTTGGTTCGTCCGATTATGTTTACCGCCGCAACCATGCTTGTTTACGGCTATTCGTTTAAGGACGCCTTTTCGGTAGCGTTGAAGCTGGGTGAGACGGAAGGGAGAACCGCGCTCGATATAGGGTTGATATTGCCCTTTGCGGTTTATCTTACCGTAAGCGCGCTTCTTACGGTTTTCGGAGCGCCGTATATCGCCCTTGCGGTCGTGCATACGGTATTGATCGCCATATTGCTGCAATACGTCACGGTCTATGTGCTTGTCGCCATGTTCAGTCTTTCGGGAATCGAACGCCGCGACGTAAGACGATACTACTGACAGGAGGAATGCCGTGTCATTTAAAAACGCTTTCAAGCTGCTTTTATCCCGCTTCAGCTGCGTCTGGGCAATATTGCTGTATCTGGCGGTAATGTTCGTTGTGCTTTTAAGCCTCGGACTTACCTTTTTGCTGCCGGTTATCCGTTCGTTTTCCGCTGCGGGCATAGGAGATATGTTTAATAAGGCGATTCTTTCTCTGCTGAACGGCGCGTCTGTTGCGGAAACCCTGGCTCAGCTTGCTGCTATAGGCGAAGAAATCAGGATGATTTTCAGTAC
>USBU01000083.1 GCA_900553005.1 uncultured Eubacteriales bacterium
GATGTAGCTCCGTCTCGTGGGCTCGGAGATGTGTATAAGAGACAGGGATAAGGGAGAGGACGGTCAGTATCTCTATAATTACGGAGAAGCGGATTGCAGAGTTTACGGACTCGGCAATTATACCGGAAACGTCGAGGTTCCGTTTAAATTTTACAATCCCTCAAGCGAAAAGCGTCTCGACGGCGATTTTGCCGACTGGGAAGATTATGAGGGTAATACCGCGATTACATACGATCTCGGCAATACAGAGGGCTATGAAATCAAGGCCTGGTGGGGCGACGAAGGAATGTATTTTGCGGCAGTAATCCGGCACAATGTGCTTAACAACGATGCGGCTAACAATATGTGGGTTAATTCCGCGCTCTGCGTAGAAAACGCAATCGTTTCCGCGGATAAATCGGTCGTGGTAAAGGGCAGATCTTATTTCTTTGCCTATACCGGAATGAATTATGATGGTATGCACAGGGCGCACGTTGTACAGGAGGGGAACGGAGATTACGTAAGCTATATCGAGGCGTTTATTTCTAAGTCTTTGCTTATTCAGCCAGAATTCGCCGAATATTTTGACGAGCAAGGAAATCTGATCGACGGCTACGATATGCGTTTGGGCGTAGCGTTCCAAAATAAGGACGATAACGCTTTCCTGTTTGAAAATGGTCTTCAGAGCGAGGATAATTCCAAATCGAACAATTACTGGCAGCCTATCGGGCGTAAATCGTATTATGAAGAAAAAATAGCCAAAAACGAGTTTCTTTATATCGATAAGCCCAATGCGGAAGTCAATCGCGGACTGCGCTTTATTTCCACCGTCGCGGCCGATCGCGCTATCGACGGCGATATAAGCGACTGGGCGGATTACGATGCGGCGGCCGAGTCCGGAGCGGTGTTGGTCAACACTATCGAAATCGGCGACGGCAGATACGGCAAGTACCGCGCTTATTACGGCGACGACGGACTGTATCTCAGCTTCGAGGGGTTGGTAAACAACGTTATTGTCGGAAATTATCAGACGGACGGATTATGGCAGCAGGATATTATGGGAATTTGGCATAAGAGCTTCAGCATGGAGCTGCACATAAAGACTTCCGCCTCGGATACTACCCATGATAACGTCTATCATACGGTTTACGGTTTTAACAGTACGTTTATCAGCGAGGGCGCCGGCAATGCCAGAAGAAAAACCTATAACGGCGAAAAAAATATTATGGAGTCGTGCATGAGCTATACTCAGCAGTCCGGCGGCAAATATCTGGTCGTTATCGAGGCCTTTATCCCCAATAAGGATCTGTACGGAATCAGCGGACAGGAGGGCGTCAATCCCTGGGTTTACAACTGGATTGTCGGTACCAACAACAGCAACGAAAACGATTATTATAACAGTATGGAAGAGTTTGTATTCGTTGAAGGCGGCTCGGGCGAGGTCGGAAATAATGCAAGCGGTTGGGGCAAACAGTGGATAGGCGGCGCTTACAAGGGCGATATGATCAAGACCTGGAGCGCGACTGCCGCATAAAATAGTTTTCAATCATACTCCTATAAAAAGGTATTCCTGTTTTTCGGGAATACCTTTTTTAATGTAATAAAAACCGTCGGCATGGCCGGTAGATTCCTGTTTCGCACCGCGGCTAAGCGTATTTTTTATTCTATGCGCGCGCCGTAATTTATCCGTATAATAATTCACGGATAAATATCCGGGTTTTTAGGCTGTTCTGTCTGTTTTTTATACTTCGTTCGGCTTTTTTGGCGTAACGTTTACCGTCTGCTGATGAGTGTAAATAACCTTGCCCGGGGGAGAGCCGGACGGCTTTTTGACATATTTTATCAATGTGTAATCCACGGGGACGTTTGCGGACAGCGCGGCCTTAGAGTAGTGGGCAACATATGAGGCAACCTTATTTACGGTATTTTGCGGGATATCGCAGCCCTGAATTACTCCGTGCGAGCCGTGGATTTTCTGAGTATGCAGCCATAGCCAGCCGCCGTCCGAACTGCGCACGATAGCGTCGTTCTGCACATTGTTTTTTCCTATCAGCACCGTATAACCGTCCACTTTAAGCTTAATCGGCTGCGCGGGCTTGAGTTTCTTTTTGTTTTTTATGCGTTTTAAAAGCCCGGCGGCTTCCATTTCCGCTGAAATTTCAGCGACGTCTCCTTCGTTTTCCGCATTGCTGAGAGCAGCCAGCAGGGATTCGTAGTAGTCGCCGCGCTCCTCGGCGGTAGCGGCCTGTTCCTCCGACTTGGCGATGGCGGTTTTTTTCTTGTTGTAGGATTTAAAGTATTTTTGCGCGTTGCTTTGCGGCGACAGCTTTGGATCCAGGCTGATCTCCGTCTTTTCGCCAGTATAATAGTTATCAAGCTCAACCTTATCGGCTCCGCCTTTAAGCCTGTATATATTTGCGGTCAAAAGCTCTCCTTTTATGCGGTCAAGTTCGTAATCGCCGCTTGACAATATTCTTTCGCGGTAAGCGGCCAGGCTTTTTTGGTTTTTCTTTACGGCGTTTCTGACTACGGCTGCAAGATGAGCGGTTTTTCCGGCCATGTATCCGTTTTCTTCGGCGGAAGAAAAATACGCTTCCATAGCCTCGTTCAGCGTTTTATATGCCGTAAAGTCGCTTTCAAGATATGTGTAAGGCTTAATAAAGCATTCCCGTATCCGTCCGTCGCTTTCCAATACGCACGGCGCGTAAGCTTTGTTTATTTCGGCCATCGCTTCCGTAAATTTTTCCGGCGAAGCCAAAACCGTCTCTTTCTCGGGAGTAAGCGTCCCGTATGCGTCAAAGGTGATCTGACGCATAGAGGAGGGGGCAAATCCGTATATGCCGGACATCATATAATCGCTGAGATTTCCACCGCTGAAAGCAGCCAGCCTGTCGGTGATTTTCTGCGTTTCTTCCGGCGAAAATTTGTCCGCCTGAGCGGGCGGCAGCTTGTATTCCAGGCCGGGTAAAACCGCGCGCTCGGAAAAATCGTCAAAGCTGATATGTCTTATGCAGTCGGTTATGATTCCGCGCTCGTCGGTCAGTATAAGATTGGAGTAGCGGCCCAAAAGCTCGGCGTAAAGCCGATAAGCTTTTTTGTAGCCCAGCTCGTCGGCGGCTTCGATGCAGATGCGTATAATGCGTTCATACGGCAGCGCGGTAATTTCGGTTATCGTACCGCCGCCGATATGCTTTCTCAGGTGCATCAGAAACGAAAACGCCGACAACGGGTTTTCGCACTGACGCGACGTGATATGGACGCGCGGACGCGACGGATTTGCGGACAGCAGCAGTAAAACGGAGCCGCGCTTGGTCCTGTCCTTAGGGCGCACGGATATGACCGCTTCATCCTTATTGGGCATACCGATACGCTCGATTCTTCCGCCCGAAAGCGTCGAATCGAGTTCTTTTGCGGCTATTTTATACGTAAGCGCGTCGAAAGGCATAATTTTTCTCCGGATTTCACTGTTTTTTCAAGGTTTATTATACCTATATTTCAATAACATTGTCAATAAAAATTGACAAAAGCTTTTTTATTTGATATTATTATCTGGTATCAATTTTGGAGGATTAAAATGAACTACACTATCGAAGAATCCAAAGGCGAAGTAAAGCTTAATTTTTCGCTTACCGCCGAAGAATGGGACGCCAGTCTTAACAAGGCTTATATTAAAAATAAGTCCAGGTTTAACGTACCCGGATTCCGCAAGGGGCACGCTACCCGAAAGATGATCGAAAAGCTGTACGGAGAGGGCGTTTTCTTTGACGACGCGTTTAACGACGCTTTTTACGAAGCCTACGGTAAGGCCTTGTCCGAGCATGAGGAAATTTTCCCGGTGGACGAGCCCAAGGTTGACATAGACGGCATTACGGCCGACGGGATTGCCTTTCACGCGGTGGTCACAGTTAAGCCCGATGTGGTTTTAGGACCGTATAAGGGTATTAAAGTCGGTAAAGTTGAGTATAATGTTACGGCGGAAGAGGTGCAGGCCGAAATCGATCGCGCAGTCAAGCAGGCGTCGAGAAAGGTGGACGTAGAGGGCCGCGCGGTTCAAAACGGCGATATCGTCAATCTCGATTACAGCGGCAGCGTGGACGGCATTAAATTCGACGGCGGCACGGCCTCCAATCAGGAGCTTGTTATCGGCTCAGGCTCCTTTATTCCCGGCTTCGAGGAGCAGATGATCGGCATGAACGTCGGGGAAACAAAGGAGCTAAACGTTCCTTTCCCCAAGGATTATCACGCTAAGGAGCTTGCCGGCAAGGATTCTGTTTTTACGGTTACCGTCAATAAGATTATGGCGGAGGAAAAGCCGGAGGTCAACGACGAGTTTGTTAAGGACGTCAGTAAATTCGACACGCTTGCCGATTATAAGGTGGATATCGAAAAGCGTCTTCAGGACAACAAGAACCGTCAGGCCGACGCCGAAAACGAAAATGCCCTTATAGAGGCGGTTACGGCCGGCGCCGAGGTCGAAATTCCGCAGTGCATGATAGACAGTCAGATAGATTATCTTGTCCGCGATATGGAATACAGGCTTATGTATATGTATCAGGGCATGAAGCTGGAGGACTATCTTAAGTACACCGGAAGCAGCATGGAGGAGCTTAGAAAGAGCAAGGCAGAGGACGCCAAGCGCGACGTTAAAACCCGTCTTACTCTCGAGGCCATCGTAAAAGCCGAAAAGCTGGACGTCACCGACGAGGAACTCGAAGCCGAGGTGGCAAGAGTAGCGGAGTCTGCCGGCAAAAAGGCGGACGAATACCGCAAGTCCATGGACGAAAGACAGCTTTCCTACATGAAGAACGATTTACTGATGAAAAAGCTTATCGCGTTTTTAAAGGAGAATAATACGTTCGAGCTTAAAAAAGCGGAGAAAAAAGCGCCCGCAAAGAAAACCGCAGCTAAGGCCGAAGCAGAGGACGGCGATAAAAAGCCGGCGGCTAAAAAGACTGTAAAGAAAACCACGGCAGATAAAAAATAATTCAGTCAAGGAAGGTTTTTGATGATTAAAAACAATCTTGTCCCTATGGTAGTCGAGCAGACCAATCGCGGAGAACGCTCTTATGACATTTATTCGCGTCTTTTGGAGGACCGCATAGTGTTTCTTACCGGCGAGGTAAACGATATCAGCGCAGATATAGTGATAGCGCAGCTCATTTATCTCGAGGGTAAGGATCCGGAAAAAGATATAAGCCTTTATATCAACAGTCCCGGCGGAAGCGTTACTGCAGGTATGGGTATTTACGATACCATGAATTATATCAAGTGCGACGTCAGCACTATTTGCGTTGGCATGGCCGCGTCGATGGGCGCGTTTTTGCTGTCCTCGGGCGCCAAGGGCAAACGTTATACGCTGCCTAACAGCGAAATAATGATTCATCAGCCGTTGGGCGGAGCGCAGGGACAGGCCAGCGATATTGCAATACAGGCCGAGCATATTCTCAAGATCAAAAAGCGTATGAATAAAATCTTGTCCGAAAATACTTCTCAGCCCTTGGACAAGATTGAAAAGGACGTTGACCGCGACTTTTATATGACGGCGGAAGAGGCGCTTGCTTACGGGCTTGTGGATCGTATTTTCGATAAAAGACAATAGGAGTAAGTATTATTGATAACTAAAAGTTTAGAACCGAGATGTTCGTTTTGCGATAAGCCTCAGTCTCAGGTAAAGCAGCTCGTTACTGGTCCTAACGGAGTCAATATCTGCGACGAATGCATCGAGCTTTGCGTCCACATGATCTCCAAGGAGGAGGAAGCGGCTCAGCCGGAAGCGGTTAAGCTGCCCACGCCTAAGGAAATCATGGAAAGACTCAACGATTATATTGTCGGGCAGGACGAGGCCAAACGCGTTTTATGCGTCGCGGTTTACAATCATTATAAACGAATCGAATATAATAAGAAAGTGGCCGCCGGAGGGAAAAAGGAGGATATCGAGCTTAAAAAAAGCAATATTCTCATGCTCGGGCCTACCGGTTGCGGTAAAACTCTGCTTGCGCAGCCTTTATCCAAAATTCTTAACGTT
>USBU01000084.1 GCA_900553005.1 uncultured Eubacteriales bacterium
TTCGCTACCTTAGGACCGTTATAGTTACGGCCGCCGTTCACTGGGGCTTAAGTTCAATGCTTCGATTGCTCTAACATATCCCCTTAACCTTCCAGCACTGGGCAGGCGTCAGCTCCTATACGTCATCTTTCGATTTCGCAGAAACCTGTGTTTTTGTTAAACAGTCGCTTGGGCCTCTTCACTGCGACCACTTTTCAGTGGCTCCCCTTCTCCCGAAGTTACGGGGGCTTTTTGCCGAGTTCCTTAACAAGGGTTCTCCCGTTCGTCTTGCAATTTTCTTGCCGCCTACCTGTGTCGGTTTGCGGTACGGGCGCTCTTTACCTTATTTAGCAGCTTTTCTCGCCAGTGTGAATTCACCGGTTGCCATTACTCAGTTCCCCATCAACACTTGACCTTTCAGGCTGCGTACTTCACTACAGCCAAGTCTCATGCCTTGGACGCACCTTGCCATCTGTGCGTGCCGGCTATCCTCCTGTGTCACTGCTTCATTTATACGATATTGAGCGGTATAGGAATATCTACCTATTGTCCATCATCTACGCCTTTCGGCCTCGACTTAGGTCCCGACTTACCCTGGGCGGACGAACCTTCCCCAGGAATCCTTAGGCTTTCGACGGCGGAGATTCTCACTCCGCTCTCGCTACTTATGCCGGCATTCTCTCTTGTATGTCGTCCACCGCCCCTTTCGATACGGCTTCTGCCTTCATACATTGCTCCTCTACCAATGCACTTTCGTGCATTCCCAAGCTTCGGTGTCAGGTTTTAGCCCCGGTAATCTTCGGCGCATCATCACTCGACCAGTGAGCTATTACGCACTCTTTGAATGAGTGGCTGCTTCTAAGCCAACATCCTGGTTGTTTTAGCAATGACACATCCTTTACCACTTAACCTGTACTTTGGGACCTTAGCTGTGGATCTGGGCTGTTTCCCTTTTGACAATGGCACTTATCTGTCACTGTCTGACTCCCATGAATCAATTTTCCGTCATTCGGAGTTTAATAAGCTTCGGTAAGCTGTGAAGCCCCCTAGGCCATTTAGTGCTCTACCTTCGGTAATCTTTCATGAGGCTAGCCCTAAAGCTATTTCGAGGAGAACCAGCTATATCCTGATTCGTTTGGAATTTCTCCGCTATCCACAAATCATCCCCGACTATTTCAACAGGCGTGGGTTCGGTCCTCCACAGCGTTTTACCGCTGCTTCAACCTGTTCATGGATAGGTCATCAGGTTTCGGGTCTACGTCATGCTACTTTCCGCCCTTTTCAGACTCGCTTTCGCTTCGGCTCCGCGACTTTATCGCTTAACCTCGCAACACAACGTAACTCGCCGGCCCGTTCTACAAAAAGTACGACATCACACGCGTGCGGTGCTCTGTCTGCTTGTAAGCATACGGTTTCAGGTTCTCTTTCACTCCCCTCCCGGGGTGCTTTTCACCTTTCCCTCACGGTACTCTACTCTATCGGTCATCAGGTCGTATTTAGCCTTAGGAGATGGGCCTCCCTCATTCCCACCGAATTTCTCGTGCTCGATGGTACTCTGGATCTTCACTCGCCTCGCCTTCCGTTTCAACTACGCGGATTTTACGCTCTCTGTCGGTATTTTCCATTACTCTTCGTCTACTTCCGGCTTTGACTTCTCGTGAGTCCGAACCCCTCACATATTTCTATATGAGGTTTAGGCTCTTACCCTTTCGCTCGCCACTACTCAGGTAATCGTTGTTTTACTTTCTCTTCCTCCGGGTACTTAGATGTTTCAGTTCCCCGGGTTCCCCTCGATACACTATCTTTTTCATGTATCGATCCCTTATATCTCTATAAGGGGCGTTCCCGCATTCGGATATCTGCGGCTCTAGGCTCATTTGCAGCTCCCCGCAGCTTTTCGCAGCTTGTCACGTCCTTCTTCGGCGCCTGATGCCAAGGCATCCACCATACGCTCTTATTAGCTTAATCTCAGTCTTTGCTCAATTAGCGCTCCTTCAAACTCTAATCTCGCTTCTTTCCGTTCTTGGTTTCTTTCTTGACCAGTTCTTTTCAAGTTTATTACAAGACATATTCTTTCAATTATTCAAAACTCATATTACTCGTTTCTCGTAATTCTTCTTTCTGTGTCTTCTCTTCTTATATGCAGTTGTCAATGTGCTAGTACGGGAGTAATAAAAAAAGCATAATCGAGTTTATTTTACGGATACCGTATTGCGGCCGCCCTTTTATAGGACGTTTACCAAAAAACTCTCTCATGCCAGCGGTATTACCTCGCGGAATACTTGACTTTCTGTATTTACTTCCGTCCGCTTTTCGGTCTTCCCCGACCGACAGCTTATATATGATATCACAACGCTATGGTATTTGTCAACGATTTTCCGATATTTTTTTAAAATATTTTTTTACCGTCGGTCAAAGCCTTTTCCTTGGAAATTCCCATATCGTGATAAGGCAGATATTCGACTTTAACATTCTTGCCGGAAAGAAAATTTTTTATTTTATCCATTTCCGCCTTGTCGGAATTAAAGCCGTTGACAACGGGCACCCGAACGATAACGGTTTTATTTGTTTTAATCAGTTTTGCGAAATTTTCAAGTATAAGCTTATTATCCGCACCGGTAAATTTTTTATGCTTATCGGGAGAAATACATTTGATATCGTATAAAAAAATATCCGCATACGGCAAAACCGCTGAAAAATTCGCAAACGGAACGCAGCCGGCAGTGTCTATGGCCACGGAAACGGCCGCTTCCTTGCAAAGCCTTGCGCATTCGGCCAAAAATTCGGGGTAAAGCATACATTCCCCTCCGGAAAATGTAGCTCCGCCCCCGCACGCGTCATAAAAAAGCTTATCTTTTGCAATGATCGCAATAATTTCTTCGGACGACAGCCGTTTTCCGTAAATTTTTCTGGCTCCGGCGGAACACGCCTCAACGCACTTGCCGCACAAAGTGCAGCCGTCCGTCTTTGCGCAGACTCTGCGGCAAGCTCCGCATCCTAAGCATTTATCCGCAAAAAAAGCCGGCTGCGTCCCGGCTGATTTTCCCTCGGGATTATGGCACCATGCGCAAGACAAATTACAGCCCTTAAAAAAGACGGTTGTCCTTATGCCCGGACCGTCCACCGTAGAGCCTCTTACTATATCGAAAATCAAAGGTTGATTCATTTTTATGCGTTCGTCAGCTCCGACATCTCCTCATCGGTCAAAGAAATGTCGCAGCCCTTGAGATTGTCCGCAAGATGCTCGGGCTTAGAGGAAGAAAACAACGGAATCACCACGGGATAATCGGCCATTCTGTATAGATTAATCAGCCAGGCAACCACAAGCCTGCACACCGGAACGCCTTTACGCGCGGCCACAGACACAAGAGTTTCGTAACGCCTGCCCAAAATACACTCTTCGGGAAATCTTGCCGGATCGACGTAACCGCCTTTTGCCAGACATGAATACGCAACAAGAGGCATACTCCTGTCCGCAAGAAAACGCAGACGCTCCCGCGAGGTAAATTCGTTAAATTTATATTTGGGAACCGAATCCCCTCTGGCATGCAGATAAGTATAACGCTGCTGCATGACGGTAAACGGAGTAAAGCCCTTGTCCTTTGCGATAGCGTTTGCGTCCATAAACCGCCACAAATCGTAATTGCTGCCGCCGAGCACGCGCACCTTTCCCTTTTTTACCAACGAATCGAAGGCCGACATGGTTTCCTCCAGCGAGGTGAGCGGATCGTCGGTATGCGCGTAATATACGTCCACATAATCGGTGTTCAGCTTTTTAAGGCTTTCGTCAATCCAGTATTCTATCTGGCTTTTTTTAAGCCCCTGTCCCTCTCCGTGCCTGTCAAATCCGACCTTGGTGGCTATGACAAGCTTATCGCGGCTGCCGCGCGTTTTTAGCCATTTGCCCAGCGTAAGCTCGCTTTCATCGCCCGTACCCGCCCAATGAGCGTAATTATTGGAGGTATCGATAAAATTACCGCCCTCCGCAACAAACGCGTCAAGCACCGCAAACGAATTTTTTTCGTCAACTGCCGTGCCGAAATTCATTGCGCCGAGACATATCTCGCTTACCTTTAGTCCGCTTAAATTTACTTTTTTCATTTTTTCATCCTTTCTATAACGTAGTCCTGCACATGCCTCGCCATATCCACGAATATTCCGCTGTACCCCGTAACCCTGACCATAAGGTCGCGATGCTTTTCCGGATGAGCTTTGGCGTCTATAAGCTGGTTGACATCCTGACAGCTGACCTGAACATGCAGGCCGCCGTTATCGAAATACGCTTTAAGCAGATTTTTGAAGATCGTTAACCCCGTTTCGTCCTTAAACGCGTCCGGCTGAACGTCAAGATTAAGCGAACCGGAGGCAAAACCGCGCATAGGAAGATGCAACAAAGACGATAACATGCCCGTAATTCCCCCGGTGCACGAGCCGAGCGACGGCCGCGAATTAAGCGAAAAAGGCTCTCCGGCCTTCCGGCCGTCCGGAGTCGCGCCGAAAAGCGCGCCCATACTGACGTTGCGCGTATCGCTTTGAATGGACGGAGACAGAATTATGTTGTATTTTTCCGCGTAAGGCAGCGCCTCCTCCCTTACGACGGCAAGATAGCCGCCGGCCAGTTTTTCGGCGTGAAAATTGCTCAGCTCGCCGTCGCTGCCGAATTTCTCAGCATTTCTGCACATGGCGAGAATTTCGTCAAATCCATTAAAATCGGCCTCGACAGCCTCGATAAGCTGACGGGCTGTAAGCCGCTTCTCCTTAAACACAAGCTGGTCGACGGCAACAAAGCAGTCGATCACAGATGCGATGCAGAGAAACGACTGAATCTCAAAATAATATTTGGCCGCGGACGCGTTGTTTGCCTCCGCCTTTTCAATCGGAGGAATACGGAAACAATCCCCCAGCGTCAAAACGGCAGAAGGACGGCGGCGCCGGACGTCGATTTCCAGCTTTATTCTTTCCAGCTTTAATCTTACGAATGTTCTGAGCCGCGATAAAAACGCGTCGTACAGCTGATCTATATCTTCAAATCGTCCGGAGGCTACGCTTTTAAAAGCAAGCATAAAATCCTCCGCCCAGCCGCCGGGAGAATTAGTACGCATATAGTGCGTAGCAAGCTGACTCCGCTCCGAATCGGACATCTCCGGATAAAAATGGTTAGAGTGCGGCGGAAGCAGCATCCAGCAGGAATCCTTGCCGAGTCCCGCCCAGTTGCAGCCGAAATGCTCATAATTTCTGGCGTCCTTCTCCGGCACGCCCATAGCCGTAAACGCGGCTATCGTATCGTTATCGTTGTATATCATCATGGAGGAGCTGGCAAGAGCTTTTTTGCAGATTTCCGTCCAAAGCAAAGGGTAATCGTTTGCCATTCCCTCGTAGTATCTGATAACGACTACGGGATTTTTAAACCGAGGGACTATACATTCCACCATCAGCTGCGTTAAATCGTTTACGACAGGCCTGCCGTTTTCGTCAGTGCCGGCAAGCGCAAGATACTGCGGCGCGTCGAAATTGAGTATACGCGACCAGCCCGTGGTGTTGGTTTCGTCGCCCAGCTGATGCTCTCCCCTGCCCATGATAAGATTATGCTTACAATAATAATCGGTAATAAGTCTGCCCGCCTCTTCACGCGTAAGGCTGCCGTCGTTTAAGCCCGCTTTGTAAAGAGGATACAGATACCTGTCCAGCCTACCAACGCAAAGTGTCGGATTTGCGGTCACGTAAGCGCAATCTATAAGCGTCACTATCCAGCAGAGCTGCAGCGCCTGCCGAAAATTTTTCGGAGCATTTTTCGTTAATGCACGCAGACATACGGCCAAATCGCAGTTGCCGTTAAGCTCGGCGGCGGCCGCATATCTTGAAATATAATTTATAACCGCGTCATAAAATGCAATCGCTCCGCGCAAAAAAACTTTTTTATCTTGCTCGGAATGCGAATTTAAACTGCGTTCAGCCC
>USBU01000085.1 GCA_900553005.1 uncultured Eubacteriales bacterium
GCTCCGTCTCGTGGGCTCGGAGATGTGTATAAGAGACAGGACCTTGCAAGCATAGCGAGTAATATATACGCAAATAGTTGGAAAGTCGCATACAGCGGTATAGTCCCGCAAAAGTATTTAAACGAACTTTCACCTGAACGATGGACCCCGATTTTGGAAAACACAAAACATAAATGTTTTATGCTGCAAGATAACGGCATATTCGTCGCGACCTCATCTATTGTAACGGCAAGAGATAAAAATTACAGCGACTACGGCGAAATAGCATCCATATATGTCTTACCCGAATATTTCAGAAAAGGCTACGGAAAAAAGCTATTTGAATTTATGACAGAAAAACTACGCTCCGAAGGGTATAAAAAAATATATTTATGGGTTTTGGAAGAAAACCTTAATGCAAGGCGTTTTTACGAAAAAATGGGGTTTAGGCCAAACGGCGATAAAAAGCTATGCCGCATAGCCTGTAAAGATCTAATAGAAGTTTGCTATACAAACGTAAATCTATAACATTCGTTACAAGCTGCCGCCGCACCACCCCTGAGATGAGTTATAAAAACTCTTTTTGTCCGCCGCATTGATTTTATTTATGTTCTGCCGAATAAATCGCATTATATCCCCAAAAAGGCAGAAAGCAATTATCGCACAGCAAAAATATTTATTTGATCGCATTAACGCCTGGGGTGCGGCAAGAAAAGATACATAATCGGCAGTCTGCAAGGCAAATTGCATATTTTAATTGAATTTGCTTGACATATTTGACCGATTGTTATAAAATCAACCAGTAAATTACCGTAGTCTTAACGGCACGATTTACGCGGGGTTATGGCTCAGTTGGTAGAGCGATGCGTTCGCAACGCATAGGTCAGGGGTTCGAATCCCCTTAGCTCCACCAAAAGAAAAATTATCCGAACGTCGTTATTACAGACAAGCGTTCGGATAATTTTTTATAACGGACATGTTGATTTTAAAGCCGACTAAAAAAACATGCACGTTTAAAACATCGCGCATATTTTCCTTATAATCAGTGCGTCAAAACAATCCGGACAATTTAATTTTAATATCGGGACAGATTTATTCCGTTATATCGCCGTCGAAGCCGTGTTAACCGTTATGGATTGCATACAAAAAGAGCCGCACATGCGGCTCTTTTTACAATCTTATCAAGAGCGATAAAGCGCTGATAAAATCTACGCTTTTATAGCGGTCGTATAGGCTTCAAATGCGGCAGTTGCGGCCTCTCCGGACAAAAACCTGTATTCCGAAGCGATAACCGTGCAGTGCTGAGCGTATAAAGCTATATACGTGTTGTCCGTTTCGTCTATAAGAGCGTCGGATTTAGTCGCAACAAGCTGACCGTTGATAAAGAACCGGAATTCTCCGCCGCTGCGATAAACCGCGATTCTGACGCCCTCCGCAGGAACCACGCCGCTTGCCGATACCGGTCCCGCCGCATCGGGGTTGCCCACATTGTTTTTGGCTGTCATATAAGCCGTGTTGTACTTAATATCCGTCGTACCCTGCAGGCCGATACCGGCATACATTGCCGCCGAATTGTCCTCGGTCACGAACTGGAGTCCCAGAGTCGCCCAACCGACCGCCTGTACGTTGACTTTGATCGTAGCCTCCGCCCAAAGCACTGTGTCGCATACGTCTTTCACGTAAGTCCTGCTGAAGCCGGGCCTCTTACGGTAAATTTTGACTGTGCCGTCCGAAGCGCCCAGGTCGTTGCCGTAATAAACGGACGGTGACGCGGCGTTTTCTTTATAATCGCCGAACGTTACTCCCTGACTGTACTGCCCGTAAGCTTTGTCTGCCGCCTCGCCGGAGAGCAGTCTGTAATCAGAGTACTCCACATGAGCGTTTTCCACTGCTAAACCCAACGCAACAATATTGCTTGTGCCGACCTCAAAATAATCGCCTACCGTTCCGCGGATATTCATACCGCTGGCGATAGCGTTGACCGGCTTGCCGTCGGCAAGGAAGTGATAGGTATCACCGTCGCTGTAAACCGTAAGCTTTATTCCCTTATCCCGTATCTGAGCGTCTTTTTCCGAAGAGTCTTTACTGAAGCCGAAATCCTCGTTGCGCATCCAGTTGGCGTCATTACCGGACGTAGGATACATTATCATTTTACGGTTTGCCGTCCACCAGCTGGCGACCTCTGAATATTTTCCGTTGTTGAGAACTATGCCGTAATACGATACGTTTCCGTCGGCGTTTATAAACGCCATTGCAACGACTCCCGTCGGATTGGCCGTTACCGTGCCGTTATATTTAACGGTATATTCGGCAAAGAATCTGTTGCTGTCGCCCGCCCAGGAATTGACAGCGGCATAACGCTGGCCGTTGGACGGCACTTTGATTTTCGCCGTCGGGTTGTCGCCCTTATCCTTGCTTACGTCGATGCCGTTCTGGTAATTGCCGTTGAAATCGCTTATGCCGAAAGTATCGCCCGACGTTTGAGCCAAAATCATATTCAGTTTTTCTTCCGCCCGGCTGCCGGTAAAGAACGAATAATTGTCCACTACGGCCGAAATGTTACGTATAAACAGGCCGATATAAGAGTCGTTGTCCGCCGTCAAATAATCTGCGTTGACCGTACAGTTAAACTCATCGTTAACAAACACGTAAAACATATTGTCGCCGCGGTAAACCCCCAATTTAAAATCCCGGAAATCTATCTCGGTCGTATGCGGACTGTACCTGCGTCCCGACGTAAAATCCGCGCCGTTTACGGGCGCCGAAGTAAAAGGAGTTGCCACCAAGGGCGTCGCGTTAAGGTCTGTGCCGAGGCCTACAAACATCGACTGAGTATAATCCCACCCTGCCGATACGATTTTTTCCTTACCGTGGAAAACGAACCCGACCATAGGCCACTGATCCGCTTCCCCCGACGTATTGGATTCGCCCAAAGTAAAATGAGCCTCCGCATATATTACGGAATCCGCTACGTTTTTAACGTAAACCTCAGAATGCCTGCGGGAAGTCGAAGTAAAAGAAACCACACTCTCGTCGGCGGTATCCCGGCGCAGGTCATAGCCCCGATCGTATTCAATGTTGTCATAACTTCCGAAAACCTCGCCCTGTAACAAGGACGTAAATCCGCCGGGCCCGTATTGCTGCCACGTCAGAGGAGCAAGCCAGCCGGCGCCTTTTTTGAAGTCGAGCATTTCCCAGCACAGCTGAGAGCTGGATGACGCTCCGTCAAAGCGATGAGATGCAAACGTAGCCATCACCGATTCCGGCGCGTTTTCCGCGTCAAGCTCTTTAAGACTGGACCATGGGACAAACGCCTCCAGCACGTAACCGTTGTTTTCGGTGGAATTCAGCTCTCCGTCAACTTTTACCGTTGCGCTGACTCCTTTCAGCTCCACGTCGTTGATTACGCCGTTTTCATGATAATGACACGCAACGGCGCCGTCCAGCCCGAAGCCGATTTCATAAATACCTTTAAAGGAATACAGCTCCGCATAGTCAATGAACAGAACCGTCACGCCCGTCTGCCCGAAAGCCGAACGTCTGAGCATAGGCAGACCGGTGACGCCGACAAGATCGCCGACATAGCCTATTTTATCGCTTGACCTGGCCGCCAAATACATACCATTATCCGAAGTGACCAGCGTGGCGCTTACGTCGCAGTCGTCTACTCTTATTATAGCGTTGTTGCCGACACGGTTGCCCTCGGTGGATTTCATATCGTGCCAGGCCGCGTTTTTCCAGACAACCTCGCTTAAATCGCCGTCGATGGTTGCGTTATCGTCCGAATACACGGGAGCCTCGTTTTCCACTCCTCTGTCGTAAGGCGCAAACAGCTTGGACGAATCCGCCGCCGAGCACGCCGCCAAAGCAAACGCGCATACGGCGACGAGCAAAACGAAAACGTAAATTCTTTTTTTCATCGTTTAATTTCCTCCATTATTTACCCAGCACGAAAATTTCAGAAACCGCTACCGGTTTATCCGAATCTATCGTTATGCGAATGGTCTTTACCGAAAGCTCGTCAAATTCCACGGCTACCGAGCCGCCCGGACGCGCCGATTCCTCAATGCCGTCGCCCCAATTAGTGGTATAGCGCGCCATATCGAAAACCAAATCCTTTATAAACGCGGTGCCGGTCACAGTCTTGCCGTCAGAATCGGTCTTGGTAAAATCCAGCTCTATGCGTTTTATTCCCTCGAACGCCGTATCGAGGTTTTTGGAATTGAAAATCATTAAGCCGCGCACGGTACGGTAATCGTCAAACGTCAGAGTAATCTCCGTCTTGCCCTTTTTTGTATTGTATTCCGATACCAGATCGTGATAAAGCGTATATGTAATGAGACCGTCGTTAAGTACGGACGCGTCCGCCCCGTCCGCGGAATTAGTCGCCTTAACCTCCGCGTCCTCTGCGATATTGCGATATACTGCGTCGGAGCCGATTACGGGCATCGGCGCATATGACGGACCGTTTGCATACAGCAGTCTCACGCCGTCGTTATTAGTGATAAACTTAATCTCATCCACGCATATGCCCCGCTTTGACTGCACCTCGGTACCGCCTGCGCGGTCGTACAGCCCCTGATAGACTATGTAAGTTTTTCCGCCGTAATTTACAAAACAGTGGTGTCCGGGCGCGGCCACGTGATCCCACGAAAAATCCGACGATATAACAAGTCCGCCGTCGGCGCGATCCACCTTGGTAAACTCGCCGAGCGGAGAATCTCCGATTGCCTGCGCCACGGCGTAATCCCGGCTGAAGCTTCCGTTAAACGAAAAAGTAAGATAATAGTCCTGCGATACCGAGTCGTAATACATATGCGGCCCCTCGTCTATATCGCGGGTTTCGTTGTAATCAGTCCTTTCGCCTCCGGAAACCGTCTTATATTTGTTGCGTATAAGCGGCACAAGAGTATCCCACTTGGGATCCGACGTCCAACTGTCGCCCATTTCTATCCCGAAAATATATTCCTGTTTGTAATACGTGTTGGAAAAATACATATATTTTTTGCCCGTTACAGGATCGACAAACGGATTTACGTCTATCTGCGTCATAACCGGCAGAATGCGCGTCTCGACAGGCACGCAGGCCATATCCTCGTGCTTCATAAAAGCGTCGCCGATACCTATCGCGCGCTTTGCCGGATCATATCCCTCCGCACCCTCGACATTGGTATATTGCACAAAGGGACCGACCGGAGAATCCGCTACCGCAACGCATATGGAAAATCCGTTTATATAACTTACCGTCTCGATTTTTATCGTTCGTATCGAAATAAGTATTTTACGGCCGTAAACTCTGATTTCCTTCTTTTTTTCGTCCTTATCGAGCGCCGTATTAGCCTCGATCTCCGCCGACTTAGCATCGAAATCGGCAATCAGCTCCCGCACCGACGCAAGCTGCTCGGCAGAAAGCCCCTCGTAAGACTCCGCTCCGACATACTTTTCGCGCTCGGCATCCATTTCCGCAACGACCTTTTTATAGCTGTAGCCCTTTATCTCCGACGCCGCGGCATCGTATTCGGCTTCTTCTGCGCGGGAATTAAAAAACAGCTTGTCTGGTCTGAGGACGGAATCGTTTGCCGTAAAAAAAAGATAATACTTCTTTTCTTCCCGGTCGTAAATGCACTCCGGCGCGTAAACCTGCTGCTGCGCCCAGCTATCGGCTTCGGGCGCAAAAGCTTTACCGGCCAGCTCCCAATCAACCATATTGCGGCTTTTATATACGTTAAGAGATTTTGTATCGCCGGTTACGTACATAAAAAACCACCCGTAATTTTCCTCGTCGCTTTCGTCGTCGCAATACACCACCGACGGATCGGCGCCGACTACCGTCATATCGTTTTGATCTGTCTCTT
>USBU01000086.1 GCA_900553005.1 uncultured Eubacteriales bacterium
ATGCACGACAGCAACGGTTTTTTTGGAATCTTCCAGCGTAAGATTCAGTATTTTGGCTATATTTTCTTTTCCCTGCTTGGAGGTTGCGTTGCATTTAGCCAAGGTGACTTCACCCTTTACCAAAGCTTCGGCAAAAGCGTCGCAGCCCGGATAGCCGCAGCCGCCGCAGTTGGCGCCGGAAAGATGCCGGCGCACGTCGTCGATACGCGCGTCCCGCTCCACAGCCATTTTTGTGCCCAAAAACGCAAGAAAAAAAGCCAGCACACCCGCAACGCAGGCTATTATAATAGCGGGCAGAATAAACTTGACGAATATGCCTGCCGCAAAAAACTGAACGGCTGACGGTAAAAAATAAAATTTCATACGCCCTCCTCCTTAAAACGACAGTCCGCCAAGCCCGGCGAAGGCCATAGCCATTATTCCGGCGGTAATAAGCGCGATCGGCAAGCCCTTGAAATACTTGGGTATCCGGGCGATCTCCATACGCTCGCGTATTCCTGCCATCAAAAGCAAGGCAAGCGTAAATCCCAGGCCTACGGCTATCGAATGAACAACGGTCGTAAGAAAATCATAACCGTATGTTATAACGTTGTTGGCGGTGCCCAGCACGGCGCAATTAGTAGTAATCAACGCAAGAAACACGCCTAGCGAATTATACAGCGAAGGCGAAAGCTTTTTAAGCACTATGTCCAAAAGCTGCACAAGTACGGCTATAATCAATATAAAAACTATAGTTTGCAGATAGACGTAGCCGAGAGGCACAAGCACGTAATAATAAAGCACATAGCAGACGACAGACGCGATTATCAGCACAAAGGTAACCGCCAGCCCCATGCCAAGGCTGGAATCCAGCTTTTTGCTGACGCCGAGAAAAGGACATATTCCGATAGACTGCACCAGCACTATATTGTTGGTTATTACGCCAGCTATGACTATTCCTATAAGTCCTGTCAAAGTCATTTCGATTCACCTCCCTGCTCGAAAAGCACGCGACGCTTATGCCCTTCCGCTTTGGAAAGAACGAAATTAAACAAAGCCATAAGAAGCCCGAAAACAATAAAGCCGCCGGCCGTAGCCTGAAAAATCGTAAGACCGATTGCCGCAAGCCCCTGACGTATCGCACCCATAAGAATAAGCGACAGCGTGAAACCCAATCCCATGGATACGCCGTCAAGCACCGAAGTCAAAACGTCGTTCTTGCTGGCAAAAGCCTCGGCTCTGCCCAAAATAATGCAGTTGACCACGATAAGCGGAATAAACGCGCCGATACTGGCGTTGAGATCCGGCAGAAACTTAGCTACAAACAGCTGCACCACCGTTACAAACGTCGCTATAATGACTATATACGCGGGCAGCCGCACCTTATCCGGAATTATCTTGCGGAGCAGAGAAATAAAAAGATTGCTGCATATCAGGACGAACGCCGTAGCAAGTCCCAATCCTATACCGTTTGACACCGTATCGGATTTTGCAATCGTAGGACAGGTGCCCAGCACCAATACGAACACGGGATTATTAATTATTCCGCCGAGAGCGGTTTCTTTAAGCTCGTTTCTGTTCATTGCGCGCCTCCTGTCAACTCAGCCGCCATATAATTGGATACGGTCACCGCCCGCGCCACTGCGGACAGCGTATTGGTAGCGCCCGTCGAAACGGCAATGTCGGACGCGGAAAGCTCTCCGTCCTTACCGATAAGCGTCTCGAAGCCGTCATACTTGCCCTCGATTTTCAACGACCAATAGGATTCAGTCTGAGAATAGCATTTCGTCTTCATTATTTTTCCGCTTTTATCGTATGAAGTAAGCATTATGACGTCGCCGTCGTTACCCTGCGACTGCGCCTGAACAATGTAACAACCCTCGTTGTCGCCTTTAACCGCGCGGTACGCGGCGATGACCTTTGTAGTCGGAGAGCCGTATTCACTGTTCACCTTTTCAATCGCTTCGTCGGCCTTGAGTATTTCAAAGTAATCAATAGCGTTGCTGTCGTCCGGCTGTCCGGTCGGACAGACCGAATAAAGATGCCCGGCCATTTTTTCGTCGAGAACGGCCTCGTACTTCAGATACTCGTTTGCCACGGCCAAAAGCGCCACGCAAACAAAAGCTATTGCAAACAGAACGACGACCGACGTCAACGTATCCTTGGCTGTTTTTTTCATTTTGCCTCCTCTTTGACCGGCGCGTCCGTTTTCCCGGATTTCCTGCGTTTTTCGGGCCTGACGTATCCGAAAGGTCTTGGATAAATATATTTGTCCAAAAGCGGAACCACACAGTTCATTATCAGCACGGCAAAGCTCATCCCCTCGGGATAAGCGGCAAACACGCGTATAAGCATAGTAAACAGCGCTATGCCGAAGCAGTAAATACAGTTGCCTATGAAAGTATTGGGAGACGTCGCATAATCCGTAGCCATAAATACCGCGCCGAATATAAGTCCGCCGGACATTACGTGCGCCAGCATATTATACAGCAAATCCGTCCCCGACAGACTGCTTTTGATAAGACCGTCGAACAACAACGCAAACAGCGCCGCCCAGCCTACTATCATAAGCGGCACTCTGAAATCTATCACTCTGCGCACAGACAGGTAAACGTAGCCCAAAAGCAGAGCGATTACACAGGTTTCGCCTACGGCAGCCGCGCCCACGTTGCCTATAAATAAATTGTAAAGAACGGTCGGACCGGTGCCCTTGTAGCCGCTGAGCCACGTCGCGCCCGTAGACGCTTCAAAACCGACGCCAATCGTTTGAGAAGCGGTAAAAGAGGCCGCAAATGTGAGAAAAAGAAATATTCTTGCAGTCAAAGCCGGGTTGGCGAAATTACGGCCAATCCCACCGAAAAGCTGCTTTACGAGTATAATTGCGACAAGACTGCCCAAAAAACATACAAGCACCGTATCGAAAGAGAAAATTATGCCGCCGGCAGCATTCCTTATATTCATGCCCCACACATCCATTACCGCCGGAAGATTAAGCGCTAAAAGCACAGCCGTGACAAAACAAGACAAATCCCATACGGAAGAATTCTTAAATCCCTCTAGGTTCCAGGACTTATTGATAAACATATACCAAAGCATTTCAAAGCCCATACAGCCGACAGCGCATACGATTATATTTATCGCGACATGATAGCCGAAAAAGAAAACCGCAGCCACCGTAACGGGCGCCAAAGCTATCAATACGTCTGACATAATACTTCGCGTTGAGTGATTTTTTGCCGTAATATGGGGAGAAGACGACACCGTATAATTGCTCATAAACGTTACTTCCTCCCTCTAAGCTGTTTTTTCGCCAGTCTGAACGACTGAACAAGCGTGCGCTTTGCCGGACATATATAGGTGCAACAGCCGCACTCTATACAGCTGGACAACCCGTATTTTACCGCGGAATCCAAATCGCCCGCTCTTGAATACAGGTCCATATACATCGGCATCAGGCGCATAGGACACACGTCGGCGCACCTGGCGCAGTTAATACAAGGCGACGGTTTACCGGTAAACGCTTCTTTATCCGTCATAAGCAGCAGACAGCTTGTCGTTTTAGTGCAGGCTATCGTACCGCCCGAAACCGCGGCGCCCATCATCGGTCCGCCGTTTATCATTTTGACTACGTTAACGTCCTTCTTTATTCCGCCGCAAAACTCTATAACGTCGTTATAGAGCGTCCCGTTGCTTACCCACAGGTTAGCCGGTCTTTCGATACCTCCGCCCGTCACGGTCATTATCCGCTTATAAAGCGGCACGCCCTCAGTCACCGCATAAAATGCCGATAGCGCAGTATGAACGTTTGCCACCACTACTCCGACGGAAGCCGGAAGCGCGCCCATCGGAACCTTGCGCCCCGTAACGGCGTAAATAAGCTGTTTTTCCGCACCCTGGGGATATTTTGTCTTAAGTACGCAAACCCGAACGTCGGAAATTCCGTTTTTATCGAGATAAGCCGTAAGCGAATCCACGGCAGGTTTTTTGTTATCCTCAACGCCAATTACGGCTCCGCTTAAATTGAGCGCGCGGTACAAAAGACGGACGCCGCCGATAAACTGCTCAGCGTAATCGACCATGATGCGAGCGTCGCAAGTGATATAAGGCTCGCACTCCGCGCCGTTTATTATAAGAGTATCTATCGGCTTGACGCTTTTAAACTTTACGCCGGTAGGAAAGCCCGCGCCGCCAAGCCCTACTATTCCCGCCGCGGCAATTCTGTTTACGATCTGCTCGGGCGTAGGATCGGTAAGCGGCTCCAAACGCGTTTCGGTATATTTTTTGTCGTTTTCGATCACTATATGCTCGGATTTCCCCGACGGCGTGGGACGAAGCTCTATCCCCTTGACCGTACCCGATACGGGGGAATATATATTCCCGCTTATCGCGCCGTCCGCCTGAGCGATGAGCTCGCCCATTTTGACCTCTCTGCCCGCATCGACAACGGCCTTTGCCGGCTTGCCGATGTGCTGAGAAAGAGAGACGTACAGCGTATCGGGCGCAGGCATGACATTAACGGCAAGACCTTCGGTCAGCTCCTTCATGCCGTCGGGATGAACGCCGCCCTTAAAAAAATACTGCAAATCCTTTCCTCCGTTTCCTGAATTTATTAAAGCGTTTGTTGCGCGTTAAAAAACTGCCGGCGACGCCTTGATAAAAAACGTGACATCAGACGAACGCGCGCGACGTTACGGCACAAAATTCAGGCCGTGCAGCAAAACCGCTTTTAAACGCGAAAAACGCCGGCCTGTCCGTCAAAAATGCAGCGAACGGCCGAACGCTTATAATTTTAACATAACCGTAAATTTTTGTAAACAATATACGGGGGCTAATCCTGTCGAATTTCACCCGATTCGTCTCGGCCGTCCCCTTTTGAATCTTTTTCCCTTTTATTTTTTATAAATGCTATAACAGTACAAACCAGCTGATAAACGCCCAGAGCCATTAGAAATATGCCGAAATACACGCTTAAGGCATCTCCGTTCACGCGCCTGCTGATCAAAGCGGCGGCCACGCTGGCGGCTACAGCCGGAATCGCGGTAATAAGCACGTGCTTGAATTCGACCAGCTTATTTTTCATATGAATGATAAGCGCGACCAACGACATCGGAATAAAAGCTATCAGATTAACGGCCTGCGCAAGATGCTGATCGGTGCCGGTAAAAAGCGTAAGAAGCGGTATTAAAAGGGTTCCTCCGCCCATCCCCATGCCGCCGATTACCCCGCCGGCGACTCCTATTATAATAAAGAGAATTATTTTCCACAGCATAAACGCGCGTACTCCTTAAAAAAAAGTAAGCTTGACGCCGACGCCCAGCATCATAAGCGAAAAAACCAGCGCGACTATATTCGACGGAAGCTTTTTAAGCAGAAGCGCGCCCGCTATACCTCCCGCAATGCAGCCGCCGGACACCGCCAAAACCGGCGTCCATTGAAAATAACCGCTGATTATATAGGTTATCGCGCTTGCAATGCTTATCGGCAGAATGACTGCGATTGCGGTCGCATGAGATTTTTTGACCGGACACTTAAGCACTTTTTCCAGAAGCGGCACAAGCAACATTCCGCCTCCGCCGCCGAAAAATCCGTTTACAAATCCAACGGCGGCGGATGAAATTACGACCAATACTTTTTGCATAAACTTTTTCATACGATAATAGTTTTACCAAAAATTACACAAAATACCACCGTATCGGCAGACGGGTAATAAATAATTAAAACACGCTCCTTAATTTTCCAACTTTTTTGTCATTACTAAGCCAAAACGATTGCCAAAAACTGCGTGTTATTATATAACTGTCTCTTATACACATCTCCGAGCCCACGAGACGGAGCTACATCTC
>USBU01000087.1 GCA_900553005.1 uncultured Eubacteriales bacterium
GTCGTCGGCAGCGTCAGATGTGTATAAGAGACAGCATATTTATCTTATCGACGAGCGGGTTGCGTTCGGAGAGGGGTTTCTTCGCCGCGAATTTTTTTACGAGGGCGGACTTATCGATTTCGTGCGCGACCTGAACGAAACCAAAAATCCGGCTTTTCCGGATCCCGTCTATCTGACCGGCTCCAGGGACGGCATCGACGCCGAAATAGCTTTTCAGTACACCGACGCGTATACCGAAAATATTTTTTCGTATGTCAACAATATTCCCACAACCGAGGGCGGCACGCACGAAACCGGCTTTAAGATGGGGCTGACCAAAGTCATGAATGATTGGGCAAGAAAGCTGGGATTTTTAAAGGAAAAGGACGCCAACCTCATAGGCGACGATTACAGAGAAGGGCTTACCGCCGTTCTTTCCGTCAAAATGCAGAATATTCAGTTTGAGGGACAGACGAAAACCAAGCTCGGCAACACCGAGGCGAAAGCCGCTCTGGAGGCCATAATAACAAGCGAACTTAACGCGTTTTTTGAAAAAAACCAGACCGTTGCGGAGATTTCCGTAAAAAAAGGCATACTTGCAGCCAAGGTCAGGGAGGCCGCGCGCAAGGAAAAGGAGCTTACGCGGGCGAAAAACAGCATAGATAATTTTCATACCGTCGGAAAGCTTAAAAGCTGCACCGGCAAAAAGCCCGAACTCAACGAGCTGTTTATCGTAGAGGGCGACAGCGCGGGAGGCACGTGCTCGCAGGCGCGCAACCGTTCGTTTCAGGCGATACTTCCGCTTCGCGGAAAGCCGCTTAACGCCGAGAAAAAACGGCTTGACCAGGTGTTGGCCAACGAGGAAATCAGGACGCTTATTTCCGCTTTGGGCGCAGGACTCGGCGAGGACTTCGACCTTGCCGATTTAAGGTACCACAAGGTTGTCATTCTGTCGGACGCCGATCAGGACGGACTGCATATACGCGCCATACTGCTGACTTTCTTTTTCCGTTATATGCGGGAGCTTATAAACGAGGGGCACGTATATATCGGTTTGCCTCCGCTTTATAAGATAGAAAAAAAGGGACAGGTGGAGTACGCCTACGACGACGAAGCTTTAGACGAGCTTAAGAAAAAGATGGGACGCGGGACGGAAATCCAGCGATACAAGGGCCTTGGCGAAATGAACGCAGATCAGCTGTGGAATACAACCATGGATCCGAAAAAGCGCAAGCTTGTGCGCGTCACTATAGAGGACGCCGCGCAGGCGGAAAAGCTTGTCAGCGTGCTTATGGGCGACGCGATAGAGCCAAGACGCAATTATATCGTCGATCACGCCGATTTCAATAAAGAAGATTCGTTTATGGAAAACGTCAAATAACGCCGGAGAAAAACTATGGAAGAAACCAACGGAATTATTTTGAAGAATATGGAAGACGTGATGCACGAATCCATGATACCGTACTCCGAGTGCGTTATTCTGGACCGTGCGCTGCCCCGCGTCGAGGACGGGCTTAAGCCCGTGCAGCGCCGCATATTGTTCGACATGCTGGAGCTGGGACTTTATCCCGACCGGCCTTACAAGAAGTGCGCGCGCGTCGTGGGCGACTGCCTCGGCAAATATCATCCGCACGGCGACAGCTCGGTTTACGGGGCGCTCGTGCGCATGGCTCAGTCCTTCAACATGGGCGCGACGCTTGTCGACGGGCAGGGCAACTTCGGCGATATAGACGGCAACGGCGCGGCGGCAATGCGTTATACCGAATGCCGGCTGACTCCGCTGGCAATGGAGCTTATCAAGGATATGGGCAGCCCGGACGACGAGATCGTTCGCTGGGGCTGCAATTTTGACGACACGCTTAAGGAGCCCGAGATTCTGCCCGGCCGCTTTCCCAACCTGCTTGTCAACGGCGCCGCGGGAATCGCCGTGGGCCTTGCCACCAATATTCCTACCCACAATCTTGCGGAAGTTATAGACGGCGTGGTTGCGTATATCGACAAGCCCAGCATTAAGCTTCCCGAAATGATGAAGATCATCAAGGGCCCGGATTTTCCGACTGGCGGTTATATCATAGCCGACGAGGAGCTTAAAAAGGCTTACGAGACCGGCCGAGGCAAGCTTATAATCCGAGCCAAGGTTCATATAGAGGCGGAGGGAGAAAAGCGGCTTATAGTAATAGACGAGCTTCCGTATCAGGTCAATAAGTCCGCGCTTTTAGAAAATATCCTAAAGCTCAGGGAGGAGAAAAAAGGTCTGCTGATGGGCATCAGCGATATAGCCGACGAGTCCGATCGCAGCGGCATACGCGCAGTTATCAAGGTAAAAAAGGACAGCGATCCGGCCGCTATATTAAACGCGCTGTTTAAATCCACAAATCTTTCTACCTCTTTCGGCGTAAACATGGTAGCTATTGCCGAAGGTAAGCCCAAAACGCTTGGGCTTATGCAGATCATAGAATATTACGTCAATTATCAGCGCGATTTTATCGTCAAGCGCACTAAATGCGAGCTCGATAACTGCCGCAAGCGCGAGCATATTCTGGAAGGGCTGGTCATAGCGGTGCGCAATATCGACGAGGTCGTTGCCATAATCAAAAAAAGCCAGTCCACGGCCGATGCTCGCGACAAGCTGCGCGCGCGCTTTAAATTGAGCGAGCGTCAGGCCGACGCGATATTGGATTTGAGACTTGCCAGACTTACTCATCTCGAGATTTACAAGCTTGAGCAGGAGCTTAAGGATCTGCGCGCGCGCATAGCGCGGCTGACGGCGATACTCGGCTCCAAAAAGCAGCAGATGGAAGTCGTCAAGGAAGAAATGCTGGCTATCAAAAAGAATTACAAGACGCCCAGGCGGAGCGTAATATTAAAGTCCGAAAAGGAATATATCGTTCCGGACGAAAGCGCGCCCAGAGCGATAGACGACAGCGTGGTATGCTATACTGCTCGCGGAAACGTCAAGCGCATGGCCATGAAAAACTTTAACATGGCGACCAGAGACTTTACGGATAGTTCTTCGCTGAACGAGCTGTGCTCCTCCGTAGTTGATTGCTCGGGAGCGGAGCGCGTGATGTGCTTTACAAGCCTGGGCAACTGCGTTAAACTGGATCTCGACGCTCTGCCCGACGGCAAATGGAAGGAAAAGGGCGGCCCGCTTAAAAGCGTTTATCCTGCGGCGGCCGAGGGAGAAAAGATCGTATATATGCTTCCTCTTGCCGAAAAGCTGCCAAAAGGCAACCTCTTATTCTATACTAAAAGCGGCATGGTCAAAAAGACCGATTGGACTGAGTACGGCGTAGTAAAATCGATTTTCCAGGCAATAAAGCTAAAGGACGGCGACGAGGTGATAGGTATGGAATGCGAGCGCGAGGGCTGCTCGCTGATATTCGTCACTAAAAACGGCATGAGTCTCAACGCCGATATGAGCGATATACCTGTTCAGGGCAGAATCTCCGGCGGCGTAAAGGGTATAAATCTGGGCGACGGGGACGAATGTATCTTTATCCGTCAGGTCGAAGACGGCGGAGAGGTCGTGCTTGTCACGGACAAGGGTTATGCCAAGCGCGTTCTGGTAGTCGATCTCGATATCATGGCGCGCTACCGTAAGGGCGTGAAAATAATCGATATAAAGGGTAACAACGGTAAAAAGCTTGTGTTTGCAAGCTATGTTACGGAGCCGTATAAAATCGTGCTTCAGGTGGGCGAGGATTATCTGTCCGCGTTTTCCACCGAGGACCTCAGCATCGAGAGCCGCACTCACGCGGGCCGCGCGCTGGTCAAGGGCAAGGTTGCGGTCGAGGCCGTGTATATATATAACTCTGGGTTCGTAAACGGCTGAAATAAAAAAATCGCGCATTAAGGCGCGGCAAACGGAATTACTGAAATGAGTATACTTAAAATCAACGGCTTAAGCCATATGTACGACAATAAAGTGCTGTTTAAAGACGCCGATCTTACGATTAACAACGGCGAGCACGTCGGCATAGTCGGACTTAACGGCGCTGGCAAAAGCACTTTTATAAACATCATCGCGCACAACGTCACTCAGGACTCGGGAGAGGTGATCTGGCTTAACGGGATACGTTACGGCTATCTTGATCAGCACGCGGAAATCGACCGTTCGCTTACGGTCATGGAATATCTAAGCTCCGCGTTCGCGCATCTTTACGAGCTTGACGCCAAGCTTCAAAAGCTGTACGAGGATATGGCCTCGGTCAGCGACGAGAAGGAGCTTGACAGAATGATAGACAAGTCCAACCGTATGCTGGAAACGCTCACGCGCGAGCATTTTTACGATATAGAATCGCAGATTAAAAAGGTAGCCAACGGTCTAGGCATCCATGCGTTCGGTTACGATACCGTGATTTCCACGCTGTCCGGCGGTCAGCGCGCAAAGCTGATGCTGGCAAAGCTCATTTTAGAGGAGCTTGACGTCATGCTGCTGGACGAGCCTACCAATTTTCTCGACGTGGAGCATATAGAATGGCTGATAAAATATCTTAACGGTTTTGATAAGACGTTTATGGTCATTTCGCACGACACGGATTTTCTGGACGGCGTGTGCAAATATATCGTCAGTATTGAAAACGGTTCTATCCGCAAATATACGGGCAATTACTCGCAGTTTTTGGTTCAGCACGAAATGGCTGTCAAGCAGTACGAGGAGGATTATGCCCGCCAGCAGGCCGAAATCAAGCGCATGGAAGATTACATTAACCGCAACAAGGCCCGCGCCGCCACCGCCGGAATGGCCAACAGCCGTAAAAAAATGCTCGGCCGCATAGAGGTTATGGCAAAGCCTGCGACGGTACTTGACGCGCACTTCGATTTTCCGTGCGTGATGCTCAACACCAAGGATATGCTCAATGTTGAAAATCTCGAGATCGGCTATGACCGCGTGCTGCTGCCGCCGATAAATTTTAATATGCGCGGCGATACCAAACTGTGGATGCGCGGCGCCAACGGTATAGGAAAAAGCACCATGCTTAAAACGCTGATGGGACTGATTCCCAAAAAGGGCGGGGATTTCAGGTTTCACATCGCAGCAAAGCCCGCGTATCTGGAGCAGGACTTGTCCTTCCGCAATACTTCAATGACTCCGTTCGATTATATTTCGGACTGTTTTCCGCGCTACGGCGCAAAGGAAATCCGCAGTGAGCTGAGCAAAGTCGGTATCCGCGGCGAAATGGCGCTCAGGCATATTTCCGATCTCAGCGGAGGAGAACAGGTCCGTATCCGTATCCTGACGATAATGAATGTGACGTCCAATATTCTCATACTTGACGAGCCGACAAATCACCTTGACGTGCGCGCCAAGGACGTATTGATGGCGGCTCTTAAAAAATACGAGGGCGCCGTTTTGCTCGTCAGCCATGAAAAACAGTTTGCCGAGGCCGTCTGTAACGACGTGTTTACCTGCCGCGAATTGTAAAATGTAATTAACAGCAGTCAAAAACAAGCGATAACGATCGTTATCGCTTGTTTTTTATGACTTGACTTAATTTTTAAGAAAATCCAGCAAGGCTTGCTTTTTGTCTTTTGTAAGCTTTCTGTACGCGCAGATTAAATTTTTTTCATCGCTGCTGAGATATTCGGTTGTCTCGTCGCAGGCAAAAAACTGCGATAAAGTCAGGCCGAAGGCGTCGCAGATATTTTCAAGCGTTTCGATTTTCGGAGGCGTGTTTCTTTTAAGCATTGAAGCAAGAGTCGATTGAGTAAGCCCCGCCTCAAGAGCCAAATTATATACGGACCAGTTTCGCTGCCGTCTCAATTTGTGTATTTTCTCGATAATGTCGCTGTTTGTCATACTTGTATTATATAACGTAATT
>USBU01000088.1 GCA_900553005.1 uncultured Eubacteriales bacterium
ACGAGATGTAGCTCCGTCTCGTGGGCTCGGAGATGTGTATAAGAGACAGCCTGGACAACAGGTAAAAATAAGACCTGGATATCTGGCATATAGCTATATCCATAAACCTGCGGCGATCGCCGGGAGAATCCTTGATTATAGATATTTCGTCGGGAGAAAACAATACGGTCATAATCACGCCCATAAGCTCTCCCAGCTTTCTTACTTCGGCGCCGTTGATGGCCAAGCGTTTATTTGCGCGCTTGTCAAGCACGATTTCGACGCGCGACTTCCCTCCGCGGCCGACCGCGTCGGCGCGCAACCCGGCTCTTTCCTCGCCCCACATAATAAGCTCCTTATCGCGGGGCGTGCGCATACTTCTTCCGATACTGGTAAAATAAACCGCCTCCAGCAAATTAGTTTTGCCCTGAGCGTTTTCGCCTAAAAAGACATTCAGGCCGGGCGCAAGGTCCAGTCTGAGCAAACCGTAATTCCGGTATTTATCCAATGTAATGCGCGAAATATACATCGTGAAAATTATAGCACAGCAGCGAATAAAAACGCAATCTATTTTTATCCCTTTCGATTTTCAGTTTTAAAAGCTGCCGCCTCCGCAGACCGCAACCTAAAAATCACGATATTTAAAAAAGACGATATAATAAAGCGGACGATTCTAAAAGTAAAATCCGACAAATTTCTAATAAACCGAGCCGCACCGTATGTTGCTTATATTTAAATTACTTAAACGCGGCCGGCGGAATACTTCCCGTCCGGCCGCGTCTCGGTTTGATTCCTATTTACGCTTGCCTGCCAAGCAAATATATTGACGTCAGCCGGTGACATTCCGCCCCGCAAAACGAATGACGGGACGAATTTTAAGCTCGGCGTATCAAGCCGTTCGTTTTTTACAGCGCTGCGGAAAAATTATCAATATAATATGCCAGTCTGCCTATCTGCATCTCAAGACGCGAAAACTCTCCCTCGCTGTCCGCATCGAAATAAGTGATCATCTTTTCAAGAATAACGCGTTGATCCGCGGACATATTGTTGACTGTCATAACGGTCTCATACGAGTCGCCGTTCACGGCAGCCTTATTTACTTTAAATGTAGCGTAAACGGTATCCGCGACTAACAGACTCGTGTCGCCGCGCTCGCCCTCCAAATACCGGCTCAGCTCATACTCAAAAGTAAAGTACATTACGTCCTCTCCGCCGGCGGACGAGCTTCCGCCGTCGTAATAACCGACCAGATTTCTCAGGTCTATCGATATCGCAGGAATTCCCGCCGTACCGCCGCTGATCAGCGAATTAAGCTTATCCACCTTAACGACGTCGTTATCCCTGTCAAAATAATCGGAATCGCTTTCGTTGTAAACGCGGTTATAGCTGCCGTCGTCCGCCGTGAGATATGTTTTTTCGGCGCCGTCCTCGCCAACCGTGCAAGTCGGAGGCAGGTCGTAAACACCGCGGAGCGCGTTATGAATCTCGCTTCCGGAAAGCATTATCGCCTCGCCGTTATAGGTCTTAGACTCGTCGTACTTAAACAACTGCTTTGCAAGCAGCGAGAATACGTCCGGAACTACCAGCTTGCCGGCGGCGATCTCAACTCCGCCGAGCGTATTGTTCATTTTTATTATCGCCTCTCTGACGGGTTTGCCGATCTTATCAGTAAGACTTTCGGCGCTGAAATCATTTAACCCCGCCTTTTTAAGCACCTCTATCATCTCGTCGGTACGAGCGCCTGAAAGATCGGCATACTTAAGAGAAGGCGCGGAAAGATATTTATCCGCCAGTTCAGGAGTAATATCCATTTTCACGATAAGTCCTAATTTATCGCCGGCAAGACCGGACACAAAATCAAGCCCGCCGTAAATATTACCGACGTTTACGATAATACCCATAGTAACGTACTTGCGCCTGACGGTCGCACGCGCAGACGGCGACAAAGCCGTATCCGCTCCGTCCGACTCGGTAAACTCTATCGTTTCCTCCGGACCGACGGATAGCGAAACGAATTTAAGCTTAACTCCGTCCGAAAGCGTATTGCCGTCAGTCTGCCCTGTGTCCGAACCGAATACCGACTTAACCTGAGCGTCGATAAGCGCAGCCAGCATCTTATCCGTCAGATTGAATTTTATTGTCTCGTCGGACTGGTTTATAAACCACTGCGATTTATCCGCAGATTCCTCACCGCCCATCTTTTTTGACAAAAGCGTCGGATCGAAAAGCTCTGACAGCTCTATTCCGACCGCAATATCGCTGTCGCCCACGCCCATAAGCGAAGCCACGTCGTCAAACGAAAGCGATATATACGGCAGCAGCGTAAGCTGCTCGAAATTGCCGTCCGGAATTTCGCCCGTCACCTCGTAAGGCTCCTCTAAAGAGCGATATACCGTTTCTTTGGGCAAACCGTTCTCCTCGGGTATGACGCCGCCTGCGAAATTAAGTTTTCCCGCAACATAAACAACGCCTTCCTCGTTTTTCCAGGCCGGCGAATGATAAGCTTTATCTCCGTCGCTGTAAAACTCGGTGCGAATCAGATATTTTGTCCTGAATTCGCGCATGAACTCCTCTCGATAATCCACGACGTCCGCACCCTCTACCGGTACGGGAGAATAAATTTCCTCTCCGCCGACAAGATATTTATCCTCGAATAACAGCTCGGAATTGTCGGACAGCATTTTTTCCGTATCCGCGGCAAGCACGCTTGTATAAAGCGAAGCAAGCTCCGGTCCGGATATATCCTTACCTTCAAACACCGTGCTTGCAAGCGCCGAAAAGATATCGAACTTTATTTCTCCCGCGCTCACGTTTTTATCAAAATCCAAATACGTATCGGCCGCCTTTATAAATGCGCCGGCATAAGTTTCCGCCATATTGTTGAGAAATTCGCGCGCGTCGGTTACTTCGCTGCCCGTAAGCTTCAAAACGCCGGTAATAATCTTATAAACGTTTTCCTGCTTTTCGGCGTTCATGTTGTTGATAACGAACCCTGATGAAATCGTGTCGCCGAGCTCAACGTTTACGGTAATAAAAATTTCCTTAGGCACTACGGCCTTCAATATACCCGCGGCCCACGATGGAATCTGGTCTATCGAGCCCACTGTCTCGCGCACCGGAACGCCCGCCGTAAGAGAAACGCAGGGATTTCCGGCAGTGCTGCGGCTGAGCATAAGCTGCTCCAACGCTAAATTTTCTATGCCGGGCACCTCCGCTTCCTTAAGCGCAGGCTCCGCCATCTGACGGACAAACGACAACAGCTGTCTGTCGGTCAGTACAACCACGAAATCCTCGTTATAATTTCCGCTTAAATCGTATTCGTCGGTAAATTTGGCCCGAATGCCCTGCACGTCTATGTTATCCTGACATAAAAGATTACTCAACGCGCCGGCGGCGTCATCGTCCGCCGCAGCAAGTCTGACCGCAGCAATCTGAGCGTCCGCAGCGGTACCGGTTTCCGCGTTTGTAAGAGCGCCGGTAAGAGCGGTGAGGGTATCCGCGTCCAAAGTTCCTTCCTTAAGATAAAGCTGCTTTTCCACCGCGGAGTAAAAATTATTTTCATCGTCAGCGCCGGGAGCATTGGTAATAATTTTTTCACGATCAGCGCCGTACAGACTGCTGACGACGCCTATCGTTTCGCTCAGCGACAAATCAAAGGTCGCACGCACATATTTGTCCGCAAAATACCAGCCCACGCCTACGCCCGAGCCAAGAATGACGATAAATACCAGACAAAAAATGGCAAGACAGCCGCAGCAGCCTACGCCTTTCTTTTTGGGTTTAATAGTGTTTTCGTCACTTTTTTTCATAATAAAACCTCGTTCAGCCGCGTTTTTACACAGCTATGCTTCTGTAATTATATTATATAGACGCAGCTGGATTTAGTCAACGGACAAAGGCTTGAATCGCCTAAATTTAATTAACATTTAATATTGCCGCTGCGGAAAAACAGTCGGCAAAGATCCGATCGGACGGCATAGTCAATTATTGTCTCAAGCGAAAAAAAAGACCTTTATTAAAGTCATCCGCAATCATAACGCCCGAAAAAGACTTCTCGCAGCTTTATATCATACCGGTTCTTTTCAAGTCATAAACCGATCGGCATAAAGCTTTCGGCCTTAATTTTTCCGCATAAAAAACCCGGAGGAAAAATTCCTTCCGGGCCTTTGTCTGCATATTTTTATTCGGTAATTTCCTGAGCGCCGTTTTCTATGCTGGTCTTGTAAAAGGCAGCGCGCACGCCCATGTCGCCGTAATACTTTTCATCCACGTATTTGATAAACTCGTCCACTTTATCCTTTTCGACAAGCGACACTGTACAACCGCCGAATCCCGCGCCCGTCATTCTGGATCCTATGCATCCGGCAAACTCACGTGAACGAGCGGATAATGCGTCGAGATAATCTCCGGTGACTTCGTAAAGATCGCGCAGCGAATAATGCGACTGATTGAGAAACTCGCCGAATTTCTCGATTTCGCCGTTTTTCAGAGCAATCGCGCTGGCCTTGACGCGCGCGCACTCCTCGATAACGTGCTTAGCGCGGTCATAGACCTTACCGGACAGCACCTCGGAGCCAGCCTTTGCAAACTGCTCGGGCGTGATATCCGCAAGACAGGATGCCGAAGGAATAACCGTCTGAAGCTTTTTAAGCGCCTCCTCCGTTTCGGCGCGGCGTTCGTTATACTTGCTGTCCTGAAGCGAACGCGGCTTATTGCAGTTGGCTATTACCAGCTGATATTTGCCAAGCTCGAGAGGTATGTAATCGTACTCCAATGTTTTGCAGTTCAGCAATATAGCATTGTCTTTTTTACCCAGCGACGACGCAAACTGATCCATAATTCCGCAATTCACGCCGTTATAGGTATTTTCGGAACGCTGTCCCAATACCGCAAGCTGCACCAGATCCACACCCTTGCCGCCCTCCTCGGACGAAAAAGTAGCCAAGGTCATCCCCGTAGCGACTTCGATGGAGGCGGAGGAAGACAGTCCGGAGCCGAACGGCACCGTAGTATCGTACAGCAGATCGCAGCCTACTATAGTATAACCTTCGTTTTGCATAACGTAAGCGACGCCCGCCTGATAATCTCCCCACGGTAAATCGCGGTAAGCGTTCAGATTGCCGATATCGAGCGTAACTTTGTCGTCTATTGTCGTCGCCGCAAGGCGTATTTTATCGGTCTTTGTCTTTCTTGCGACTACGGTAGTACACAAGTTGAGCGCCGCGGGAAAAACCTTTCCACCGCAATAATCGATATGCTCGCCTATAAGATTCACTCTGCCCGCCGCGGAAAAAACCCGCAGATCGTCCGCGCTTCCGCCGTACAGTGCGACGAAGCTTTCCTTTAATTCATTGGTTGTCACTTTTCTTTTCTCCTATTTTGATTTTAGATAACAAAAACGTTAAAAGCGAAAGTATAAAATAATTGAGCAGTATCACGGTGGTCAGGAAGGTAATATTGGCAAAGCCTATTTTAAGAACGGACACGATATCACCGAACGGCGTGACCGTACCCAGCCGCGCGAACATATCGAGAAACGCGGTAAGCACGACCGAAGAAAGCACGAACGTAAATATCACCAGCACGGCGCGGTAAGCGTTAAACGGCTGACAGATCTTGACAAGAGCCATAATACCCGTAAACATTACGGCGCTTACAAGCATGGTCGTATATATTTGCTCCGTCAAAGCTATACCGTAGCTTCCGCCGATACGGTCGTAAAAATACACCGACATGACCGCGATCGCCAAGGTAATGCCGCCGGGCACGCATCGCTTCAGCACGTTGGACCTGTCTCTTATACACATCTCCGAGCCC
>USBU01000089.1 GCA_900553005.1 uncultured Eubacteriales bacterium
TCCTAAGCGTATTTATATAGTAAATTATGAAAATTCGTATATAGACGTTCTGCCGGAGGAAAAATTTGTATTAAACGGTCCGGCGGCGTTGGACGTAAAAAACGGCAGAATAAAAAATATAATCGGTTGACTTAAAAAATAATCGGTTGTATAATAGTACGGTAAAAAAACGGAGGATGCGAATGATCAATAAACTGCTGCCGTGCGTTGGAAAGTATAAGATTTACGCTATACTTGCGCCGTTGATGATGCTTGTAGAGGTCGCAATGGAGGTTTTGCTGCCTATTGTCATGAAAAATATCATAGACATAGGCATTAACGGAAACAATCCGGATTACTGTCTTAAATACGGTCTTTTGATGATTGCAATGTCGTTGTTTTCCATGTTGGGCGGAGCTTTGTCCGGCAGGTTTACCGCTGTTGCCGGAACCGGTTTTGCCAAGGGCATAAGAAAAAAGCTTTTCGATAAAATTCAGGATTTTTCTTTCTATAACGTTGACAGATACTCAACGGCTTCGCTGGTTACAAGACTGACGACCGACGTGACAAACACTCAGATGGCGTTTATGACCGTTATACGTATTTTGGTACGCGGCCCGGCCATGCTTATTTTTGCGACTATTATGGCGATTACGATAAATCCGTCGCTGTCGTTAATTTTTGCTTTCGCTATCCCGGTTCTCGGCGTATCTTTGTTTTTGATAATGACTAAGGCTCATCCGCGTTTTAAGCTGATGCTCAAAAAGTACGATCAGCTGAACAGCGACGTTCAGGAGGATCTTGTTGCCATTCATACCGTTAAATCTTATGTTCGTGAGGATTATGAAAACGAGAAATTCAAATACTGCTCGGATGAGGTAAGGCGTACTCAGGTCAGGGCGGAAAAGCTTATTATACTCAACGGACCTATTATGCAGCTGTGCATGTACGGCTGCATGCTGGCGGTATTTTGGTTCGGCGCGGATTTTGCAATACACGGCACGCTGACGGCAGGCGATATCACCAGCTTTATAACATACATAATACAGATACTTATGTCGTTGATGATGATAGCGATGTCGTTTGTTCAGATCGTTATTTCGCGTGCGTCAATGAACAGAATCGTCGAGGTACTTGACGAAAAAATCGATATAGACGACGCTGACGCCGACCCCGGTCTGATTCCGGAGGACGGCAGCGTAAAGTTCGATAATGTGAAATTCGGTTACAGTAAAGACGGCGGAAACCTTGTGTTCGACGGCTTGAGTTTTGAAATTAAAAGCGGTGAGACCGTGGGAATTATAGGCGGCACCGGTTCGGCGAAAAGCTCTCTCGTGCAGCTTATACCGCGGCTTTACGACGTTTGCGGCGGCAGCGTTACGGTTGGCGGTCATGACGTCAAGGATTATAAGCTGAAAAATCTGCGTGACGACGTTGCCATGGTTTTGCAGAAAAACGTTCTGTTTTCGGGTACGATCATGGAAAATCTTAAGTGGGGCAATGAAAACGCTACGGACGAACAGGTGTATGAAGCTGCCAAAGCTGCCGAAGCGCACGATTTTATCATGTCTTTTCCAAATGGATATAATACCGACCTCGGACAGGGCGGCGTAAATGTTTCCGGCGGCCAAAAGCAGAGGCTTTGTATTGCACGCGCGCTTTTGAAGGATCCTAAAATAATCATTCTGGACGATTCTACAAGCGCTGTCGATACCGCTACGGACGCTAGGATTAGGGCGGCGTTCAGGAAAAATCTGGCGCATATTACGACTATCATTATCGCTCAGCGTATAAGCTCCGTCAGCGACGCGGATAAAATTATAGTTATGGACGACGGAAAAATCATGGGGATGGGTACGCACGAGGAGTTGTTGAAAACAAATGAAATATACCGCGAGGTTTATGCTTCGCAGATGAAGGGGGTGGAGTAATATGCCTCCGTTCAAAAATCAGAAATCAGCAAAGCCCAAAAACGCGCGCGGCACTATTAAGCGGCTGCTGAAATATCTGGGAAAATTTAAGCTGGCGTTGACCTTTGTATTTATCGGTATTCTTTTAAGTTCGGTAGTATCGATAATCAACACGTATTTTGTGTCGATATTGATAGACGACTATATAACTCCGTATATAGGTAATTGGGCGGGAATCGTTAAAAACCTGTCGATTGCGGTGCTTGTGATGGGATCGTTTTATCTTGTCGGTATTCTTTCGCTTTATATGTATAACAGGCTTATGGTTTATATTTCGTCGCGCACGCTTAACCGTATCCGCGACGATATGTTCACGCATATGCAGACGCTGCCCATAAAATACTTTGACACCCATACGCACGGCGAGCTCATGTCAAGATACACCAACGACGTCGATACCTTGAGAGAGGTTATCAGCATGAGCTTTCCGCAGCTTATTATGTCCGCGATAAATATTGCCGGCGTATTCGTTATGATGCTGATACTGTCTCCGATACTGACGGCGGCGATAGTAGTCATGATAGTGGTTATGCTGGTGCTTATTAAAATTCTAACCTCTAAAAGCGGTAAAAATTTCAAGCGGCAGCAAAAGGCTATCGGCGACGTAAACGGTTACATAGAGGAGATGATAGACGGACAGCGTGTAGTAAAGGTATTTTGTCATGAGCCTGCCGTCAAAGAAGGCTTTGAAAAACTTAACGAGACCTTGCGCGATTCGTCCTGCGCCGCTAATACTTATGCCAATATCCTTATGCCTATTATGGGCAACCTATCGCACATAACCTATGCGGTTATCGCAATAATAGGCTCTGTGCTCAGCATTTCAGGTATAGGCGGGATTTCGGTCGGCGTGTTGGTTTCCTTCCTTATGGCAATACGTCAGCTTGCAAATCCGATTACTCAGGTGTCGCAGCAGACCAATGCGATTCTTGCCGGATTGGCCGGTGCGGAGCGTATCTTCGAAATGATGGATGAGAAAAGCGAAATCGACGACGGATACGTAGAGCTTGTAAACGCGGAAATTGCACCGGACGGTTCCATTGTTGAGACGAAGAAAAAGACTAATATATGGGCGTGGAAGCACCCGCATAGCGACGGTTCTGTTACTTATACCAGGTTAGAGGGCAAGGTGGAGCTTGAAAACGTGGTTTTCGGCTATGAGCCGGACAAAATTGTACTCAAGGGCTTGTCGCTGTATGCAAAGCCCGGGCAGAAAATCGCGTTTGTCGGTTCTACCGGTGCCGGCAAGACCACGATTACAAGCCTTATAAATCGGTTTTATGAGATTCAGGACGGAAAAATCCGTTACGACGGTATCAATATAACTAAGATCAAAAAAGCCGATTTAAGAAGGTCTTTGGGGGCTGTTTTGCAAGATACTCATTTGTTTACGGGAAGTGTGCGCGATAACGTAAGATACGGCAGGCTGGACGCTACCGACGCAGAGGTTGAGGAAGCGTGCAAAATTGCCAACGCGGACGGATTTATAAAGCATCTGCCGGAAGGGTACGATACGATGCTTACGTCGGACGGAGCCAATCTCAGCCAGGGCCAGCGTCAGCTTTTGTCGATTGCTCGCGCTGCCGTAGCCGATCCTCCGGTGCTGGTTCTTGACGAAGCTACAAGCTCCATAGATACGAGGACAGAGCATCTTATTGAAAAGGGTATGGACGAGCTGATGCGCGGTCGCACGGTTTTCGTTATTGCGCACAGACTGAGCACAGTGCGTAATTCCGACGCCATAATGGTTTTGGAAAAGGGTGAAATCATAGAGCGCGGCAATCACGAGCAGCTTATCGAGCAGCAGGGCACGTATTATAAGCTTTATACCGGAATGTTTGAATTAAGCTGATACGTATTCGGCAAATTAATCAAAAATGCGCAAATGTTTTGTTTTAACGGCGTAAATCCGTTGACAAAGAAATGGTTTTCCCGTATAATAATATAGCGATTTGAGGAAAGCAAACATTTTACAAACAGGAGGTGCTTAAAATGGCAGTCCCAAAACATAAAGTTTCCAAGCAGGCCGGTAATTCAAGGTATGCTAATTGGAAAATCGAAGCTCCTGCCGTAGGCGAGTGTCCGCAGTGTCATTCTCCTAAGCTAAGCCACAGAGCTTGCAAGGCTTGCGGTTACTACGACAAGACCAGAAGCGTCGAAGTTAAACAGGATAAGGAATAAGGTTAATTTTAGTCTGATTGGCCCCGTAAGTTATACGGGGCCGGTTTTATAGTCGGAGGTTTTTTATGATAAAGATTGTAATTGATGCGTTCGGCGCTGATAAGGGACCGGAGGTGATAGTCAAGGGCGCGTTGGACGCGCTTGCGCTTAAAAGCGATATGCGTATAATTATCTGCGGAGATGCCGGCGTTATTTCCGCTGAATTAAGCAAGTACGATTACGATAAAACAAGAATAATTATCGAGGACGCAAAAGAGCAGATTACCAACGAGGAATCTCCCACTGCGGCGATACGTTCAAAAAAGGATTCGTCGCTCGTGCGCGCGCTAGAGCTGACTAAAACGGATCCTGAGGTTGTAGGCATGATTTCTGCCGGAAGTACGGGCGCAGTGCTTGCCGGAGGAATTTTTAAGGTGGGACGTATAAAAGGAGTGCTTCGTCCCGCGCTGTGTCCGGTTCTGCCTACGATGACGGGCGGTAAAGTGTGTATAGTTGACTGCGGAGCCAATGTCGATTGCCGGCCCGAATATTTGGAACAGTTTGCTTTAATGGGAAGCGATTATATGAAAGCAGTCTGCGGCATTGAAAATCCTCGTGTTGCTTTGGTGTCGGTAGGCGTGGAGGACAAAAAGGGAAACGAGCTTACTCACGAGGTTTTTGAAAGGCTTAAAAAGCAGCCTGTAAATTTTGTAGGAAATATGGAGGCACGCGACGCGTTGTCCGGCAATTACGATGTTCTTGTGTGCGACGGCTTTGTGGGAAACGTATTGCTGAAATCCATTGAGGGAACCGCTTCAATGGTCATGAAAATGATGAAGAAGGAAATTTTGGGCTCCTTTTCCGCTAAAATCGGTGCGGTTTTCATGAAAAAGGCGTTAGGAAATCTTAAAACCAGTATGGATTATCATGCTTTCGGCGGCGCGGCATTTTTGGGCGTGGAAAAAATCGTAATAAAGTCGCACGGTTCGTCCAATGCAAAGGCTATTACCGCCTGCGTGGATCAGGTCGTTAAAATGCACGAGCTTAATCTTATTCCAAATATCAAGGCTGCGATAAGCGCGTCGCTTGCCTCTAAAGAAGAAAAAACCGAAAATGATTGACGAGCGCAAAATCCGTATTATCGAACAGCGTATCGGCTATACGTTTAAAGATAAAAATCTGCTTGTACGTGCTTTTACTCATTCGAGCTTTGTCAATGAAAATAAGGATGCTGTCGACTATCAGCGTCTTGAGTATTTGGGTGACAGCATAATAGGATTTTTATGCGCCGAGGAAAATTATCTTAATTCGTCGTTCAGCGAGGGTAAAATGACCGACGCGAGGAAAGCCAAGGTGTCTACGCCGGCTTTGGCTTCGGATATGGACGCTTTGGGCATATTCGATTTCGTCAGGACAGGCAAAGGGGCTTCGTCGATAAAAAACAACGATAAGCTTAAGGCGGACGTTGTCGAGGCTTTGGCCGCGGCGATATATTTGGATTCCGGAAGAAATATGGCAGCCGTCCGGGAATTTTATCTGTGTAAAATCTGTCTCTTATACACATCTGACGCT
>USBU01000090.1 GCA_900553005.1 uncultured Eubacteriales bacterium
AATTTATTTATAACGAAGCTCTTATTGATAAAACAACGTTTTATGCAGAAAATCGCGTAAGCCTGCGCGGACGGCGATTGTTGTTATAAAGGACGGATTCAAGTTTAAGCGCAATTTGTACGGGCGTCCGGCGCGTTATTGTTTTTTACACAGCTCGTCGAATATTTCCATTCCGGAGGCTTTCATTACGGCAAGAACGACGGGCGCGCTTAACGACGGAGCGAGTTTATGAAACGCGCGCAGCGTTTTTGCGTCTGAACCGATAATTATGCGCTTTTTGCGTTTTTCCATGCCTTTCAGTATTCTGCCGGCGGCTTTTTCCGCCGACGACGAAAGAAACGATATCAGCCTGCTTTCAAAAAAGTTTCCCGTATCCCTGAAAAGGTTGGTCTTGGTAAAGCCGGGACACACGAATGACACGTAGATATCCTTTTCTTCCGCGGCAAACGCTTCGGTAAGGCTTTTAACGGCAGCTTTACTTGCGCTGTAAACCGCCGTCCCGGCAAGAGGGCAGAGAGCGGCGGCGCTGGAAACGTTTACGATACCGGCGGAGCGGCTTTTTTTCAGGACGGGCAGAAGATTTTTTATCGAATAGTATACGGCTTTGTAATTGACGTCGGTCGTCCGTTCAAAAACTTCTTCGGCCGTATCGCGTAAGGGGATAAAGGGAGGCATGACGCCGGCGTTATTGATCAGTATATCGACGGCGGAGTTCTCGCGTATCAGCCGAGCGCCTAAGTCCTTCCAGAACGCTGCGTCGCTTACGTCTGCGGCGATATATTCGAAACGGCCGGAAAGATCTCCCAGGCCGTTTTTTACGTTTATAAGCTTGTCCGCGCTTCTTGCAATACCAATTACGCGGCAGCCGAAAACCGTGATCAGTTTTTCGGCGATGATTCTGCCCATGCCGTCGGATGCGCCCGTAACTACCGCGCTTAGTCCGTAAAACCAACTTCTGTGCGGTTTCATGCGGCGGGCTTCTCGGTTGTATAATCGGTAAGCTTGTATTCGGTGGTGTATTTAAGAGCGCTGTGTCCTACGTCGTATTCAAAGGTTTTAAACGATACCAGCGCTTTTTTCGTATATCGGTTTTCTCCGACTTTAAAAGGCGTCATGGAATATTTCAGCTCTATCGGAGGACCGGAAAGAGAGTCGTTTATGGACAGATTGACGGTTATGGCGGAAATACTGCCCTGCTCGTCGAGATATTTTCCTCCGAACTGCGGCAGGTACATAGTTTCTTCCGCGCCTTCCGCGCTGCACGAAAACGTCATATTGTAATTGAAATATTCGCCTTTAACGTGCATGTCGAAAAAGTTTGCCAAATTAAACACGTTTGTTCCGCCGGCTTTTACGTCGGTAAAGGAGCGGACGGCATAATAAAGCATTTCGTTATCATATACGCTGACGAAGGATTGACCGGTAAAATTTATGACCGAGGTTTCCTTGCCCTTCATGGTAAGCTCGGATTTATATTCGGCATAATCGTTTTTCAGCACATAGCTGTTGTTTACGGCGTTGTTTCTGTCAGCAAGTTCTACCGTTTTTTCAGAATACTGCGGCACAAGCGCGTCCGACTGGAAAACAACGAAGGAAGTGATCCTATCGGTCTTTCCCGCGTCGGCGGCGCCGGCATTATCGTTGTAAGTAACGCTCATTTCCATAGATAGCCGGGAATAAGAAAAGTTAGTCTCGGCGTCCGTATGGTCATGTTCCAGCACATAAGTAACCGAGCCTTCCGCTACGGTTTCACCGGCGGCGTCGGTTTTATTCACCGAATATACGGATTTTTCATACGCGTCCGCGGCGGATGCGGTTGCGCTCCATGGCGGCGGGTTGTCCACTGCTACCGGCAGCGCGGCGCTTCCGCATGCGGCCAGCGACAGCACAGATAAAATCGACAGTATCAAGCATACAATTTTTTTCATTTTTCTCAGTAACCTTAAAAGCGTGTTTCGCTTACTGTATTTATTACGTAAAATACGTCGACATGAATTATAGCACACGTCGGCCTCTTTAAGCAAGCGTTTCCGCGAAATTTAGCCTTGCAAGCGGTTTCGTTTCGGTCTTTTGCCGCCAAATTACGTTTGCGGCTTTCAATCGCTTGAAAAATCCGCGTGAAAAATGTAAAATTAAAGCGTAAATGGAAATCGTTTATGAAAAAACTTACGCGGACGCATTGGACGCGATAATAAAAAAAACCTCTTGCAGGACGGTTGATCTCGGTATCCGGCATCTTATAATAGTGCCCGATATATATACTTTCATGCTGGAAAAACGCTTGTTCCTTGCCGGATCGGGCTCTTTCGATTTGGAGGTCACGACGTTTAACCGTCTGTATCAGCGGCTTATTACGGATAAAAAAGCACTTTCCAAGCAGGGTGCGCTTATGCTTCTTAAAAGGCTTTGCCGCGTTCATGCGTCCGAGCTTGTCTGTTTTTCGCGCTCTGCATTAAGGCCCGGTTTCGCCCTTAAGCTATACGACGTTTTCAATACTCTCAGCGCGTGCTCGGTCAGTCCTGAGGAGCTTGCCGGCGCTGAGGGAATGCTTAAAGCCGCGGATATAGCTCTTTTGTACCGCGAATATCTCGACGAAACGAGAGATAAATACGTGGACGCCGCCGGCAGGACGCGTATTCTTACCGAGACGGCAGAAAAAAGCGGGCTGTTTAAAGACTGTCATGTGTACGTAGCGTTGTACGACGCTTTTACCGCGCAGCTTAAAAAACTGCTGGACGCCATAGATTCAAGCGCGCTTTCGCTTACCGTGGCCGCGCCGCCGGTAAAGTACGATTGCGAAGTTACTGCGCCTGTCGAAATCATGGGCTGTCCCGACGCGCCTGTCGAGTATAAGGAGGCGGCTAAGCGTATCCGCTGGTACGCTTATAACGGCGGAAGATACGGCGACGTTTGTCTTATCGACGAAAGGGGAGAATACGATACCGTAAGGCGTATATTCGACGAATACGGAATCCCGTATTACGCGGAGAAAAAGCTTCCTCTGTCTGGCACAGAGCTTGCGCGGTTCGTATTTGCCGCTCTCGAAGCCAAGCGGCGGGGCTGCCGAACCGAAGATATGCTTTCCCTTGCGCGCAATTATTACGTAGGCGCGGAAAAGTCAGACGCGGACGAATTTTGCAACTATACGCTTTCCCGCTGCGTGGATTATCTCGGCTTTTCGGAGGAATTTACTCCCGGCGGCGCAGTCGAAGAGGAAAGCGCTGCTGCGGCCGAAAGAGTCAGGGCGCGTCTGGCGGCCTTATTGAACGAGCTTAACGGCTGCTTTGACGGCAGTGCGGAGTTCGCTTCGTCTCTGAAGCGTCTTTTAGAACGCTCCGGCGCGCGCGAAAGGACCGAAGAGCTTGCCAAGGCGGACGGCAGAAACCTGACCGGCGTTTACGATAAAGCAATTGAACTGATCGAGCTTTTTTCCGCGTTGTATTCGGGGGAGAATTGCTCGCCGGAGGAGCTTATCGACGTTTTAACCGAGGGCTTTGCGGGTACGGAAATTTCTTTGCTTCCCAATCTTTCTGATACGGTCCAGATCGGCCCGCTTGCGCAATTCCGCGGACAAAGACCTAAATTTGCCGTTATCGCGGGCTTTAACGACGGCGTTATTCCCGCCTACATGCGCGACGAGGGGCTGCTTTCCGATGCCGAAGCCGGTCGACTTGAAAGTTATAAAGTTAAGCTTGAACCTCGGATAGAGGAGAAAAACGCGCTTTGCCGGCTGGAGCTGTGGCAGCTTTTGCACTCGTGCGAAAGACTGTTTATAACGTATTCGCAGGAGGACGGACAAAAGCCGGCCTACGATCTTAAGCTGCTGGCGGCAAAAAACGTCTCCGCGTCTCACGCCTTGTATTCCGATTATTACGGACAGGCGAGAGACAGGGAAACCGCGCCGGATTTGATAGCCCGCAGGCTCGGAAGCCGCTTTGGCGCGCTGGAGACGCTGCTTACCCGCGGCGACCTTAAATTTTCTCCGTCGGTGGCCGCGGCTTTGAGCGACGAATATTTAAGATATTTCTCAGTTAAGCGGGACGCGGCGTTTCTCTCGCCGGACAAAGGGCTGTTTTTCCGTGACGGAGCCACTTCGGTCAGCGCTTTGCAGACTTATTTTCAGTGTCCGTATATGTATTTCATGCGCTACGGATTAAAGCTGAGTAAGGCGGACGACGGAAAGGTTACGCCCGTCGACGTCGGACTTCTGCTGCATAAGGTGGTGGAGTTGTTTGTGGATGAGGACATGCCGTCCGACGTGGAGGCTTTTGTGCGCGCCGCCGTGCAAAACGAGCTTGATACGTATCAAAAATACAAATATCGTGCCAACGAGCGCATATTCGCGCAGGTCGTTAAGGAGGCGGAAGTTCTGTGCCGGGTAGTGGCCGGACAGATTGCCGCCGGAAGCTTTAAGCCTTTTATGACGGAGGCGTCCTTCGGAAAAGAAAACTCCAAGCTGAAGACCGTTTGTCTTCCCGGCGGAATAAGGCTGATGGGAGAAATTGACAGAATCGACCTTTACAAGGATTTTGCGCGCGTAATCGACTATAAGACGGGCCAGACGCATTTTTCATATTCAGATCTATATTTCGGCAGAAAGATTCAGCTTATGATATATATGCGCGTGCTGATAGAAAACGGATATCGGCCGGCGGGATTTTTCTATTTTCCTTTTTCGGTATCCTGGCGGGACGACGAATTTTCGCACAGGCTTACGGGCGCCTTCAACGCCTCGGAGGAAATACTTTACGCGCTTGACAATTCTTTAGCTTACGGCGGGAAAAGCGCCGTTATAGAGGCTAGCGTCAAGGCGGATAAAACCGGCGCATTAAAGCTGAACAAAACCGGCAGAGCATGCGCGGAAAGCAGGCTTGCGGCTTTGTCGGAATACGCCGAGGCGGTTGCCGGACGCGCGGCGGAGGAAATTGCTTCGGGTTGCATCATACCTTCTCCGGCGGAAAGCGGCGGCAGACGGGCGTGCGCGTTCTGCGATTACGCGGCGGTATGCGGAGCGGAGGCGGCAGGACGCAGATGCGAGGGCGTCAGAGCGGATGAAATCGAAGCGGCGGTGAAAGACAATGGGCTACACTGATTTGCAGAAAAAAGCTATATACGAGCGCGGCGGAAATCTTTTGGTATCCGCTTCGGCCGGCAGCGGCAAAACTACCGTGATGATTCAGCGGGTTTTGTCGCTTTTAAGCGAGGGCGCGTCGCTTGAGAATATGGTCATATGCACGTTTACGCGCAGCGCAGCCGCTGATATGCGCGACAAGCTTTCCGCCGCGCTCATGGAACGCGCCGAACGTGGCGACGGCTTTGCCGAGACTCAGCTCCTGCTGCTGCCCGGCGCCGAGATAAGCACTCTGCACAGTTGGTGCCAGCGGCTTATACGCTCTTATTTTTACGTTTTGGACGTTGATCCCGCGTTTGAGATCGTGGACGAGGCCGAGTCTGAAGCCATGCTTTCAGCCGCCGCGGCCGAGGCTGTAGAAGACGCTATCGCCAGGGCGGAAGCCGATTTTACGCTTTTTTACGATATAATGCTTGTAAGGCGCGGCGACGACGCTCTTAAAAATCTGATCAAAAGGACTTATCGCTGTCTCTTATACACATCTCCGAGCCCACGAGACGGAGCTACATCTCG
>USBU01000091.1 GCA_900553005.1 uncultured Eubacteriales bacterium
ATGTAATCCTTGTAGAATAAAAATCAATAATTCTCGCATTTTTCCTCAAAAAATCCCTGAGAATGACCGCATACGGGACACACCTCGGGCGCAGTTTCCCCGAAATGCTGATGTCCGCATTTCAAACAAATCCACATGACGGGCTTCTTTTTGTCGAAAACCGTGCCGTTGAGAACGTTTTTGAGCAGCGCCCGGTATCTCTCCTCGTGCTGCTTTTCAATGGCGGCAACGCCCCTGAAAAGCTTGGCTATATCGGTAAAGCCCTCCTCCTCGGCGTCGGCGGCAAACGATGCGTACATATCTACCCATTCGTAATTTTCACCCTTGGCGGCGTCCTCAAGATTAAAAGCCGTATCTCCCATCGCTCCGCCGGACAAAATTTTAAACCAGATTTCCGCATGTTCGTTTTCGTTTCCTGACGTTTCGTCAAAAATATCGCCGATCTGACGATAGCCGTCCGACCTTGCTTTATCCGCGTAAAATCCGTATTTGACTCGCGCCATGCTTTCGGCTGAAAACGCCGCTATGAGATTGGCTTCGGTTTTACTGCCTTTAAGTTGCTTCATTTTTTCCGCATCTCCCTTTTTTACGTTCTAGAAATTATATATGCTTTCAAAAACGTTTTGATTACGGAAAAATTAAAAAGTCCGGCCGGCTACCTCCGCCTGCCGAAGCCGGGCTTATACTCCGACGACATAAGAACAAGTCCGCCGGGAGTATTTTTATAAAATTCGAGCCTGTCGGTATATTCGTATATAAGCATGCTTTCATCCATGCGTGTGCGGAATATCCTGGGCTTTTCCGCGTCGGCGGCTATTCTCATCGCCGGCGGAGAATCGAACGCTCCGCCGAAACTGCCGCTTGCGGAAGCGGAATATCTATCCTGCCTGACCGGAGCGTCGTACCTTAAAAATTCAGGCCTCACCGGAGCGTCCGCAACCGTCTTTTCCGCTCCGTCAAAAAAACCTCTTTTATCAAGGCGCGATTCGTTGCTATCGTATGCCGATTCCATTGCAGGATCTTCCCGCAACGCTGCTTCCGAACTTTCCGAAGTCCGTATGCCACCAGGGAATAAAGGCTTTTCTTCCTGTCTGCCCGACGTAAAATCGGCTTGTCCGACGGATGCGGCTTCCGGCGTTTCCCCCGGAGCGCCTTCGACAAACGATACTCTTTTTTCCGCCGGTTGAGTTTGCGGCACAAACGACGCAGCGCGTTTTTTCTCGGCTTTCCGGTCCAGTCTCCGGAAAAAAGACAGAAACGTAATGGCAACGGCAAACAGCACCGTCGCACACAGACCGAAGATATAGACGCCGACTACGTCCGAAAATTCAGTGCCCGTCACCAACACCACAAGCCAGAACAGTACGGAAAAAACCGCCGGCACCCAAAGCCCAAGCTTAAAGAGGAGCCATTTAATAACGCTAAACAACCCCTTACCCAATAAACTCAAAAACGAGAGTACGCTGTTCATCGGCGGTCCTTCTCTCCTTATTTTTACTTTTGTTTGTTACTCCGCTGCGGCAAACGGCGGCGATTTATCTTATTATATCGGTACCCATGTATGGAACTAGCGCTTCGGGCACGCGCACGCTGCCGTCCGCATTCTGGAAATTTTCAAGTATGGCGGCGGTAGTTCTGCCCACAGCAAGCCCGCTGCCGTTTAGAGTATGCAGGAAGCCGGATTTGCCGTCCCTGGTTTTATACTTAATATTCATGCGGCGCGCCTGATAATCGACGAAATTTGAGCAAGAGGAAATCTCGACATACCTGTTATAAGAGGGCATCCAAACCTCGATATCATAGGTTTTAGCCGAGGAAAAGCCCAAATCGCCGGTTGACAGACAAACTACGCGGTACGGCAGATTTAATTTTTTAAGAATAAGCTCCGCCTCGGCCGTAAGCGATTCAAGCTCGTCGTAGCTGTTTTCCGGCATAACGAATTTTACGAGCTCCACCTTATTGAACTGGTGCTGACGGATAAGTCCGCGCGTATCCCTGCCCGCGCTGCCCGCCTCCGCCCGGAAGCAAGCCGTATAAGCGCAATAATATATCGGCAGCTTGTCCGCGTCCACGACGTCGCCGCGAAGCATGTTTGTAACGGGGACCTCTGCCGTGGGAATCAGAAAATAACCGTTGTTTTTGACGGAAAAAGCGTCCTCCTCAAATTTGGGGAGCTGACCTGTGCCGTACATGCTGTCGCGATTTACCATATACGGCGGAAAAATCTCGGTATAACCGTTTGCGGTATGCGTATCCAGCATAAAATTATATATTGCGCGCTCCAGCCGCGCGCCGAGGCCTCGATACACAGTGAAACGCGCGCCGGAAATCTTGGCGGCCGTCGCCGGATCGAGAATGCCCAGCGCGTCGCCTATTTCCCAATGCGGCTTAGGCTGAAAGCCGAATACGGTAGGCGCAAGATGCTTTCTTATCTCCTTGTTTTCAGTGTCGTCCTTGCCGACGGGCACAGTCTTATCGGGAATATTTGGAATGGACAGCAGGGCCATCTTAAGATCGGCCTCGGTGGGAGCAAGCTCGTCATCAAGCGCTTTTATCCTATCGCCTACTTCCTTCATGCGGGCGATAATTTCCGACGCGTCCTTTTTTTCCTTTTTAAGCGCGGCGACCTGAGCCGATTCGCGGTTGCGTTCGGCCTTAAGCGTCTCGACCTCCTTAAGAATATCGCGCCTTTTTTTATCCAGCGCGAGAACCGTATCCACATCGTACTCGCCGCTGCGGGTTTTCATGGCCGCTTTTACAAGCTCCGCATTTTCCACTACAAATTTTACGTCCAGCATAAAACAAATCCTTCTTTTTTGTCGATTAAGTTATATAATGCTTTAATTATATACCAACTCTTGCAAAAAATCAACATTATTAACGGAAAGCGAAGTTTTATGCGTAAATTATTTTGCAAGAAAGGGAATCATCCTTTTGATTTCCCAAAGCTCGAACCATTTAAAGCCGAAAATAACCAATAAAAAGGCGGCGGCCGCAAGCGGCACCGAGCAAAGCATCAGCGGCAGAGGCGACAAAAACCTCAGCAGATACTTTGTACCGATACCTACCGCAAGAAACGCCGCGGCCGCAAGCACCGGGACATACGCTTTTTTTGCGTCAAGTCTTAACGGAATTTCCCTTCTGACCGAGCGAAGGTCAAGAACTGCGGTAACGGAATAACACCCGATTGAGCCGATTACCGCGCCGAAAATTCCGACGACGTACAATAAACATGCGGTCAGCGCTACCTTGACAAGCGCGCCTATAAAAAGATTGACTGCGGGCTTTTTTGCGAGGTTAAGGCCCTGAAGCACCGCAGTGCCCACCTGCACTATGCTTACGTAAAAAACCGTAAAGCTAGACAGCTTTAAAAGCTTGGCGCACAGCTCAAGCTGGCTGCCGCTGAGTCCCTTGGAATAAAGCAAAACGACCAACGGACGGGCGTACACAAACATAAACAAAAACATTATAAGCCCCAGCGCTGAACACAGCTTAAGCGAAAAACCGGCTTCCCTTGCAACGGTCGCTCTGTCAGAGCAGGCCTTGGCAATTTTAGGCAGCAACGCAGCCGAAAAAGCGAAAATTACAACTACGGGCATATTGACAAGCGTCATTACCGTACCGTTTACAAGACCGTATGCCATAGTCGCGGCAGAAGAAGAAAAGCCCAGCGACGACAGAATATTGATTATCAGCACGCTGTCTACAACCTGAGTGAGCGGAAGCACTAAAGAGCCGAACGTGACGGGCAAAGCCACCGCGGCTATGCTTTTAAGAATATCCTTGACGGAAGAAACGTTTTTCTGCCCGGTAGCCTTACAGCTGCTTTGCAGCCCGGCTGCCGCCGCCGTAAGCCCTAGCTCCGCGGTCATATCGCCGGCAAAGTCGGAATCCATGCCCTTTGTGACTGTGCGGCTTTGTTCAGCTTCGCTTGCGGCCTCTTTTTTCATGCTTTCACGCCGCAATTCATCGGCGGCAGACCGCCTCAGCCGCTCCTCAGCCACGATTCTGTCGGACTCCGTCAACGTTTCGAGACCTGCGTCCAGAGTCCTGACAGCGCGCGCCTTTTCCGAGCGGCCGACGTTTTTTTCTCTCGGCTTTTTACTTTTTTCCGATCCGAAATAAGTCATATCTTCAGGCATTTCGTGCATCATTGCCCGCCGGCGCGCATGTACTACGTTTTTACTTCGCTTACCGCTTGATACGGCGTACATAAGCATCAGCGACAGCATAGCGAGAAGCTCTGACGCCGAAACGCCCAAAAGCGCGCCGAAAACCCCGTAAGCAACGCCCCGGGGCATCATCAGACGCGCAAAATACAAACCTAAAAACAGCTTGACCGCCTGCTCGATCAGCTGAGAAACGGCCGACGGCAGCATATTTTCCCTTCCCTGATAATAACCGCGGTAGCAGGAAAGCACCGCCACCAACGCGACTGCCGGAGCTATGCCTACATATGCCAACGCCGCGTCCCTGTTTCCCTGAACGGCAGCTATGGAATCGTTGAAAAGAGCAAGCGCAAGACTTCCGGCAATACCTATTACCGCCAAGGCCGCTACCGAAACCTTAAGCACTTTAGCGGCGCCCGCCTCGTCGTCATCGGCAAGCTTTACGGCTATTATACGGGAGATGGCAACGGGCAGACCGCCGCTGGAAACGGTCAGCAACAGCGTATAGAGAGGAAATACCATCTGATAAAGTCCCATACCTTCGCCGCCGAGAATATTTGTCAGCGGTATGCGGTACATCGCGCCGAGAAGCTTGGCAATAACCGAACACACGGCAAGCATACCCGCACCGGTAAACAGATAACGAAAATTCTTTTTCATGCGGATAGTATTTGTATATAGGCTAATGTTATGCGGTCACGGCCTTTATACGAAGCGCTTTAGCCCGAATAAGTCCCGAATAATTTTCTGCGTTGAACTCCGTATAGATTTTTACTCCGTCGAAAGATAATTTCAAGCACGGGAATTTTCACCTAACGCTTTAAGACGCGCAGCGTTCAGGGAAAAACGGCTTAAATATATACGTTAAGCTGCATTTTATCATAAAAAAACGGCAGGCACGGAAAATTCCGCGCCTGCCGTTTTTGACAGATTTTAAATTACTTTTCCGAAATCGCTCCAACCGGGCACTGAGCGGCGCATGCGCCGCAATCGATGCACTCGTCGGCGTTAATTTCGTACTTGCCGTCGCCCATGCTGATAGCGTTTACGGGGCACTGAGCCTCGCAGGAACCGCAAGCGATACATTCGTCTGAAATCTGATGTGCCATAATAAAATACTCTCCTTATAAAATAAGATTATCCGTGTCTTAATTATAACATCAAAGGGTATTTTTGTCTATGATTTTATAACGCTAATCGATTAAATTTTTAATTTCCGCGTCGATAACCGCGTTATCGTCCTTTACGTCGTCCATGGCCGAACCTTTTCCCTTGGAAACGATGTCAACGAGCGGAACGTCTGCAAATTCAACCTTTTCCTTGTCCTCGTACCTGACGCGCACGGTTTCCTTAAGCTGATTGAGTCCTGTCACGACGCCCTGTCTCTTATACACATCTCCGAGCCCACGAGACGGAGCTACATCTCGT
>USBU01000092.1 GCA_900553005.1 uncultured Eubacteriales bacterium
GAGATGTAGCTCCGTCTCGTGGGCTCGGAGATGTGTATAAGAGACAGTTATTGGAGCATTTTATAAAATCTCCGCTTTTTAAATGCTTTTCCACCGTATATGCGCCGCATACGGGACACTTTTCTTCCGCAACCGGATCGAAGGATGTAAAAGAACATTCCGGATAACCCGTACACCCGTAAAAAGTTGCTTTTTTCGTTACAATTTTTTTCAGAGGCTTTCCGCATTGCGGACACTTTCCGAAATCTCCCGTTTCGGAAGCCGGCGCGGCATTATTAAGACTTTTGATATTCTTACATTCCGGATAACCGGTGCAAGCGAGAAAATTTCCGTATCGTCCGCTTCTTACAGCCATAGGACGACCGCATTTATCGCAGATCTCGGTTGTTTCGGGCGTGTCGCTGCCGTTGACGCCGTCCACGATGCTTTTTAAAGAAATCGTGTCGCTTACCGCTGCCTGTCCGTCCGTCCTGCCGCTGTCAATCTCTTCCAGCGGCTTAGTATTTTTACATTTGGGAAAATTAGGACATGCAAGGAATTTTCCGTAACGCCCGGTCTTTATGACCATATTTGCTCCGCATTTATCGCATTTTACATCGGAGACCTCATCCGCCGCCTTAAGAGAAAATGTATCTCCGACAGCAGCGGCTATTTTATCCTCAAAGCCGTCGTAAAAATCTCCTACTACGTTTTGCCAAACTTTTCCGCCATATTCGATATCGTCCAGTTTTTCCTCCATATTGGCGGTGAACTTTACGTCCATTATTTCCGGAAAATATTTTATGAGCATATCGGTAACGTCTTCTCCGAGCTTGGTCGCCACTAAAGATTTACCGTCTTTTTCTATATATTTGCGAGTGCCGAGAAGCGTTACGGTAGGCACGTAGGTTGCCGGCCGGCCGATTCCTTTTTCTTCCATCAGCTTGACAAGGCTTGCCTCCGTATAGCGTGCCGGGGGCTTGGTAAATTTCTGCTCAAACTTATGCTCTACAAGCTTAAGCGTTTCTCCTTCAGTAATTTCTGGAAGCTTTGCGTTCTGATCGTCGTCCTCCTTGGACTCGTCGACATAGCTGCTGTAAACCGCCGTATATCCCTTAAACAGCGGCGTCTTTCCGTTGACCTTAAACCCGTAATCCCCTGCCTCTACTTCCACGGAAACGGAATTATACTTAGCCTCGCTCATCTGGCTGGCCATAAATCTGTCGTAAATAAGCTTATATAATCTGTAATGGTATTTATTGAGCGAATCCTTAAGGCTTTCCGGCGTGCGGCTTAAGGTAATCGGACGAATAGCCTCGTGCGCGTCCTGCGCCGATTTTTTCGAAGCGTATATATTAGGCTTTTCCGGTATATATTCCTTACCGAATTTTTGTGAAATAAATTCCCTTGCCGCGTTTATAGCATCCGGCGAAACGCGTGTCGAATCGGTCCTTATATAAGTGATAAGCGCTATTTTGCCCTCGTCCTTTATTTCTACGCCCTCGTAAAGAGCCTGCGCCGCGCTTGAAGTCTGCTGCAAAGTCATCCCAAGCTTATTAAGCGCATCCTGCTGCATTGAGCTTGTAATGAACGGAGCGGGCGCATGAGATTTTGTTACGGATTTCTTTACCTTTGTTACAACGTAATCTTTGCCCGATAACTCCGAAACTACGGCGTCTACCTCTTCCTTTGATTTCAGAGTCAGTTTTTTCTTGTTTTTATTGACTAGCGTAAGCTTGATTTTAATATTATCGCCGTTTTTGACTACGGAATAAAAAGGCCAGTATTCCTCCGGCTTGAAATTGCGTATTTCACGTTCTCTTTCGACAATAAGCCGTAAGGTGACCGACTGAACGCGGCCGGCCGAAAGATTGTTCTGTATTTTTTTGCATAATACGGGAGAAAGCTTATATCCGACAAGCCGATCCAAAACGCGCCTTGCCTGTTGAGCGTCAACGAGATTCAGGTTGATTTCGCGCGGATGGTCCAAGCCGTTCTGCACGGCCTTCTGAGAAATTTCGTTAAAAACCACACGAACGGGCTCGTCTTTTTTAAGTCCGAGCACGTTGGCTATATGCCAGGAAATCGCTTCTCCCTCGCGGTCCGGGTCAGTCGCAAGAAATATCTGATCCGACTTAGCGGCAAGCTTTTTAAGTTCATCGACCGTAGCCGTCTTATCGGGCAGAATTTCATATCTGGGCTCAAAATTCTTTTTAACGTTCACCGCCAGCGATTTTGCGGGCAAATCACGGATATGCCCTTTTGTGGCAAAAACCTTATAACCTTTACCTAAATATTTTTCTACTGTTTTAACCTTTCCTGCGCCTTCGATTACAACAAGTTTCACTTCATGTCACCAACTTTACCTGCAAATTTTTACGTATTACCGCGATATCGAATTGAAAAAGTATTTGCGCTGTCTCGCTCTATAAGGTCGTTTAACTCCATTTCCAGCAAAATTTCCGATAATTCAGCCGGAGACAAGCCGCTGCTTTCAATCAATCCGTCAAACGATTTTATTCCGTCTTCCAAAAGACTATATAACTTTTTTTGTTCTTTGTCAACAATTATTTTCCGTTTTTCTGACTGAACGACTGGTTTTAAAGATAAATATTCCAGGACATCCATTCCGTTACGGATAAAAACGGCGCCGTCGTACAACAAATTATTGCACCCCGCCGAACGCGACGATGTAATGTTTCCCGGAAGCGCAAAAACCTCCCGGTTCTGTTCCGCGGCAAAACGCGCGGTGATCAGCGCGCCGCTTTTTTCACCAGCCTCTATAACTACAACTCCCCGGCTTATTCCGCTTATCAGCCTGTTTCTTTCGGGGAATGTAAACTTTGCGGCAACTGCGTCGGGCTTATACTCGGATACGACCAAACCGCCGCTTTCTATGATTTTATCGTAAAGCTTTAAATTTGAAACAGGCGTGACTCTGTTAAGTCCGCTTCCTAACACGGCTATGGTTTTGCCTCCGGCATCGACCGCAGCAGCATGAGCATAGGAATCTATACCCGCCGCTAATCCGCTTACGACGGTAACGCCGCCGGCAGCAATCTCGGCAGAAACGGTTTTAGCCATTTCGCGTCCGTATGAAGTGCACGCCCTGGTGCCAACCACCGCCACGCAAACGGAACCGAAAACATTTATGTCGCCGCGATAGTAAAGCACGGACGGAGCGTTAACCTCAGGCTGAAGCAAAAGCTTTGGAAACAGCGGATTCAACGCCGTAATTACTTTAATTCCGTCTTTGCCCAGTCCGTCAAGCCTCATATCCAAATAATCAAGGCTATGAAAACGTGCAAGCGCCGCTGAAGCCTCGTCGCCCGCAATCCGTCTGACGGCTTCCGTCCGCGATGAAAAATCATCCCACAGAGAGCGCGCCGAACCGAAAAGACGTATAAGCTCCGCTTGTTTTCTGGCAGATAACGACGGCAAGCTAAGCCAGAAAAGAATTTTACTTTCAGAAACGCTTTTCATCAGCTTAAAAAGTCCCTGTCCATACTGCGGTAATTAAGCGCCTCGCTGATATGGCCGGCCGAAATATCCTTTTCGCCCGACAGATCGGCGATCGTGCGCGCAACCTTAAGGATTCGTGTATAAGCGCGCGCAGAAAGCTTTAGCTTATCGAACGCTTTACGCAACAATTCTTCACTTTTGGCATCAAGCCGGCAATACTCGCGCAGCATCAGAGAATTCATTTTGGAGTTGCTGTAAATACCCGTGCCCTCAAATCGGTCAAGCTGAATCCGCCGCGCTTTATTGACTCGTTTTCTTACCTCCTCGGAGCTTTCCGCCAACTCAGTCGCGGACAAATCGTCGTAAGTGACGTTATCCACCGAAATATGTAAATCTATCCTGTCCATCAAAGGACCGGACAGACGCGAAAGGTACTTTGAAATCTGCACGGGAGTACAGGAGCATTCATGAGTTGCGGATCCGTAATAACCGCATGGACACGGATTCATACTGGCCACCAGCATGAAATCCGCAGGATATTCGACCGTGCGCGCCGCGCGGGCAACGGAAATTACTCCGTCCTCAAGCGGCTGCCGCAAAATTTCCAGACAGGAACGCGGATACTCCGGAAGCTCGTCCAAAAACAGTACGCCGTTATGAGCAAGGCTCATTTCTCCCGGCTTTGCGGAAGCGCCTCCGCCAGTAAGCGCTATTCTGCTGACCGTATGGTGCGGACTGCGGAAAGGGCGCGTAAAAACCATGCCGTCAGATTCGCTTAAAACTCCGGCAACGCTATGGATTTTAGTAGTTTCCATAGCTTCCGATACGGTAAAATCCGGCAATATCGACGGAATACATTTTGCAAGCATTGTCTTGCCCGCACCCGGAGGTCCTATCAAGAGCACGTTGTGTCCGCCAGCAGCTGCAATCTCCAGCGCGCGCTTCGCTACGTACTGTCCCTTTACATACTTTAAATCTTCCCTGTATTTGCCGCCGTTTTCCAGCATTATTTTACGGGTTTCGACCGCCGGACATTTTACTGCTCCGGAAAGAAACGCTATAACCTCGGAAAGCTTTTCAAACGCAAAAACTTCTATTCCCTCTATAAAACTGGCCTCCTCCGCATTGGCAAAAGGCACTACTATTTTCTTAAATCCGCCGGCGCGCGCTGAAATCAATATCGGCATCAATCCCTTAACGTGCCGGAGTCTGCCGTCCAAAGAAAGCTCTCCGATAAAAATATACTCGGATATTTCCGCGCACTCGAACTGCTCGGTAGCGAAAAGTATCCCTATCGCTATGCCCAAATCGTAAAGAGAGCCTTCCTTTTTTACCGAAGCCGGCGCAAGATTGACTGTAATCTTTTTGGGCGGAAGCTTAAATCCGCTGTTTTTTATCGCGCTGCGCACCCGCTCTTTGGATTCCTTGACGGCGGTATCGGCAAGTCCGACGATTTCCATTCCCGGCAGACCGTTGTTGATATCCGTCTCAAGCTGAACCTCGTAGCCGTCAATTCCCTGCAGCCCGAAAGCATTGATTTTGGCAAGCATCCGCCACTCCTCCGTTATTTAAATAATTGTTTTATTCCCTCAAAATAGCCTATATCGCTGCGTCCGCCCAGCAACTTACGGTTATTGCTCATAGTAATATCGAAGGCAACAAGCGTAAGATATAAATGAGAGGCGACCGATATTACCGAACAGAAAATAATGGTCACCAAACCGAAACCGCTTGTCAGCGCGGGAGAACCGGTATATGACGGAAGCACAAACGATTCCGCGCCGAGCATATTCATAAAACCGCCGTTCACCATAGCGGCAAGCGCGGCAGTAACGCCGGCAAAGGCCGTAAGGCAGAATACCTGAAGTATTCTGCGATCCTTTATATAAACGAAAGAAAGCAGCAGCAAAGCCAATACGGGAATGACGCTCATTGCGTCACTGTCAAGAAAATATGTGGCCAGCGTATATAAAACGTAGGCGGCCAAAAGCGGAAGAACGGCTCTGTTCTTTTTTGAAAAATAAACAACGCAGATTATAGCGGCTATCAGAATCCCGAAGCATACGGTAAAAATAACGCTGCTGTCTCTTATACACATCTAACGCTGCCGACGACTTAATAGGTGTA
>USBU01000093.1 GCA_900553005.1 uncultured Eubacteriales bacterium
ATTTTTATAAACAGGCTTCCGGACGGCGCGGCGGCGAAAGCATTTTTATGCTCAGCAATCACTATACAAAAAAGCTTGCCGTCATAACCGTAAACGTCCGCAATAACATGCAACGGTAAGTCGGCGGACGTTATTAAAGCTTAATTTCCCTTAGATAAAGTTCGTGCGTCAGCCGGGCGATTTCATCCTCTGTAAGGCCTATGCTTTTACAGTACTCTACGCCAGGAGCAAGCTTTCCGGCCGCAGTATTGTCTCTTTTTAGCTTCAAGCCGGAAACGTCGCGGCAGACAAAGCACCCCTTACCCGCCCTGGTATATATAAAGCCGTCCCGCTCCAGCCTGTCGTAGGCGTTTTTAACGGTGATCACGCTTATATTAAGCTCCGCCGCGACGCCCCTTATGGAAGGCAGACAAAAATCGGGCGGCAATGCGCCCGACAAAATCTGCGACACGAGCTGGCTGTAAACCTGTTCGTAAATCGGCTGTTCGCTTTTTTGAGACACTATAAGCTTCAAGACAAATTTTTCCGGTACGTTTTTCGTATATTATACAATTTACAGACTTACTTTGTCAAATTTCTTTTGCGCAAGCTTTACGCCGGAAAAAACGGCCGCAGCATAAACCGCAGCGCCCAGAACAAATACCGCAGCGCGTATATACAGCGCGCCTGCGTCCAGCGTATCCAACGCGCTTCTAACGGCGGGGATAAGCTGTACTGTCGTTTCCGCTGCGCCGTACACCGCAAGAAAAGCCGCAAGTCCAAATAAAACGGGCGCCCCCGCCTTATAGCCGGTGCTGAAATATCCGGGCAGAAAAACGACGTTGAAAGCGCCGTAGCCGATAAGCACAATTCCGAAAAACGCAAGATTCGGATCCATGCCTACGATATTGCCGTCCGGATAAATGAGATAATCGGCCGCTGCTGCGGCTGCCGCCGCAACCGCCAGTTGCAGCAGCTGAAACGCCATGACGAGCACGGCTTTACCGACCACTATGTCGCTGCGCTTTACGGGAAGCGCCGCGGTAAACTCTATATCACGGTTTGCGCGCTGGTAGTTGCATGCGATAAATACCGCCAAAAAGCAATATCCGACTCCCACTACGGCGGGATACGCCGGGATAAGCAGCAAAGCACTTAAAAAACAGAAAAGATAAAGCGGACGCGGCGTCGACAAAAACAACTCCTTTCTCACAAGTTCTTTCATTACGTCAGTATGTCCGCCTTGCAAAGTATCAGTTTTATTTTTCATATTTCTTCGTCCTTGCGGTTGTAATAAACCATAATATCCTCCAGGTTGGGCCGTTCAGCTCGTAAGCCTTCGACGCCGACTGTCCCACGTTTAATGAGAGCCGTAAACGAATAAGCGTTTTTCCTGATCCCTACAGCGTTACCGATTATTTCCTGAGTCAGACTGTCGGTTCCGCCGCTTATAAGAAGATGCGAATCGAGCAAATCATCCTTTGTGGAATCGGAAATCAGTTTGCCTTCGCGCATAAAAAGAATATAGTCCGCGCATTTATCCAAATCCGACGTAATGTGCGTGGAAAAAAGTATGCTCTTTTCACCGTCCGCGATTATTCTTTGAAAAATTTCCAAAAGCTCGTCACGGGCAATCGGATCCAGCCCGCCGGTCGGCTCGTCCAAAATCAACAGCTCGGCGTCGTGAGAAAGCGCCAGCGCAAGAGCGAATTTGACCTTCATGCCGGCGGAAAGACTGCGCACGCGCTTACCCTCGTCAATTCCGAATTTTTCCGTATAACGTCTGTAGGTTTTATCGTCCCAGCGCTTGTAAAAACGACTGAAAAGCGAGGCTATCCTGCCGACGCGTTCATAGGGATAATATTCAAAGGCGCCGGAAGTAAAGCTTATCCTTTGTTTGATCTCCGTTTCTCTGTCGGCGATATTCATACCGAAAAACTCCGCTCTGCCGCTGTCCGGCCGGACGATATTAAGCATACTTTTAAGCGTAGTGCTTTTACCCGCGCCGTTAGCTCCGATAAAGCCTGTTATATAACCTCGTTCAAGCTTAAACGAAACGTCCGTCAATGCGAACGAATCGTATTTTTTACAGAGGTTTTCTACGTTGACCATAAATCTCGCCTCAACTGTATATATTGAATATATACAGTATAGCAGCCTGAAACGACATTGTCAAGTCTTTAACGGCCCGATTTTCAAAACCGATGCAGAATTTTTTTGCTGTGTCGTAAGGCTGTTTATCAAAACCCATATATACAAAGTGCTTTAATGACAACTCCGGCGATTTAAGCGTAACGCAATTTACTTTTTTATGCCGTCAACTTTTGTTTGAAACGCTGCGAAATTTTACAGCCGGACTATTAAGTAGCCCAAAAGTTCAACAAATAAAACGCAAAAATTAAAAACACGGCGTCCGCTTGCAGCCCTGACGCCGTTTATCAAATATTATTTATTATAACGCTACGGAGCAGGCAATAGCTAAAGCGCCGTAACCGATATGACAGGAAACGCTGAGCGAAAGCGGCGCCATCAAAAATTCGTAACCGGGGAAAGCCGCCTCGCATTCCTTTTTCCAGTCGAGCGCCTCCTCCTCGTTGCCGGAGTATGCAAGCTCCAGCCTAAGCGTACCTTTACTAACGGCGTCGGGAAAGCGATTGACAAGATCTTTTTTCATTGCGTTGATCATTACCGTCCGCGCGGCTTTTTTACCGCGCACCTTGGAATACGCGTCCAGCTTTTCACCCTGAATCTGCAGCACCGGCTTAATTTTCAGAAGCTCGCCTATTGCGGCGGCAACCGGAGTTATGCGCCCGCCTTTTTTAAGATATTTGAGCGTCTCGACCGTTATGTATATACTGGAATTGAATTTATTGGCAAGCAGCGCGGACTTTATCTCCGCCGCCGATTTGCCTTCCCCTGCCAGCTTTAAAGCGTCCAGCACCGACTGATACTGCGTGACGGAAATGCGCTGATTATCCACGACCTCCACCCGTCCGTTATAGTCGCGGCTTAAAAGCTCGGCGCTGTGACAGGAGCCGCTCAACCCCGACGACATGGGAATATAAACCAGCTCGTCATAAGAGGCAAGCACACTGTCCCAAAGATCGGTAACGTCGCCGGGAGAGGGCTGTGAAGTATGGATTTCGGCATCGCTTTTAAGCGCCTCGTAAAACTGACTCTGCGACATGTTAATATCCTCAAGATACTGCTCGCCGTTTATAAAAAACGGCATCGGCAGCACTGAAATCTTAAGCTCGGCCGCCTTTGCCTGCGTAATTCCGCTGTTGCTGTCGGTTACCACTGCCACACGTTTCATTAGGATGTCTCCTCCGTTCTTTTTGCTGAAAATCAATCTGCTTTTGCGGTATTTTAACATTTTACGAGCAAAAAATCAACTAAAGCGCGCCGTCAGCCCAAATTTTAATATAAAAACGACGCGCCCGCCAATCTAAAACAGCGGAAGCAGCAGACAGAACAGCGTCAGCGCGATAAGAAAACCGAAATTAACGGCGGAATTTAAAAGCAGATACTTCCCCTTTTCCCGTGGTCGATACGCGCAAAAGCACTTGAAAGATATAAGACTGGCCATCGACGAAATAAGAGTTCCGCAGCCGCCGATATTAACGGCCGTCAAAAGCGCGGCGTAATCAGCGGTGAAACCCGACAGCAGGACTGCGGACGGCACGTTGCTTATAAGCTGGCAGGAAACCACGCCCGTAAGCAGCACGCTTTTGCCAAGCAGAACGCGAAAAAAACTATCTACGGCGTCAAGCCTGGAAAGATTACCCGTAAAAATAAAAAACATACAAAAGGTGAGCAAAAGCGAATAATCGACCTTGCCAAGAGCCGTTCTGTCGAAAATCAGCATCGCAGGAATAATCAGCAGCCCCGTCCAGTAAGGAACGACGCGGAACACTATCAGCAGCATATATGCGAAAAATGCAAAACAAAACGCCGTTTTGGTTTTATTAAGCCGTCCCTCCTGACTTTCAGGCTTTTCAAGCGTCTCCTTTTTGATAAACAGACAGCATAAAGCGATCAGCAGTACGGAAAACAGCGTGGGAAAAATCATTATACCGAAAAATTCAGAAGTCGGAATCCTGAACTTATTGTAAAGATAGAGATTTTGCGGATTTCCGAATGGAGTAAGCATACCGCCCAGATTTGCGGCGACCGTCTGCATCGTAAAGGTAAAAGCCATGTGCTTTTCCTGCTTGGACGAATGCAACACGAAATATCCCAGCGGAAGAAAGGTTATCAGCGCCATGTCGTTGGCTATAAGCATTGACGCTATATAGGTGATTGCGACCAGCGCGCTTATCGCGGAGCGCGTGGTTTTAAACAAACTTATAATCTTAGCGGCAAGTATGCGAAAAAAACGCAGATTTTTAAGAGCAGCCACAACCGCGGACATACCGAAAAGCGAAATGAGAGTGCGTAAATCAAAATAATCCGCATAGCCCGCATCCGGCGGTATGAATATGCAGGATACCGCCGCCGCGACAAATGCGACGACAAGCACGACGTTATTTTTAAAAAACGAAATTATGTAGTAACCCTTATTCATGCCGATTAACCCGCAACGGATATTATAGCGTGTTTTATACGCAATTACAAGAAAAAAAAGCAAAAAAATATCGTTGCGACAAAAATTTTTATCGACAGCCACATAGGATATATAACCGCGCGGCGCAGCAATAAAAAAACTCGGCTAAAGCCCCGAAGCCGTTTTAAAATAAAAGAGGACGGAAAATTTCCGTCCGTCTTTTAATCCGTTCCCCTTTGCGGCTTTCACATATTTTCCAGCAGCATTTTATCGGCTACAAGCGCGATAAATTCGCCGTTTGTAGGCTTTTCAGTGCTGGAATAAACCTTTATGCCAAATATAGAATTTATGTTTTCGATTTTACCCTTATTCCAGGCCACCTCTATAGCGTGTCTTATAGCGCGCTCTACCTTAGAGGGGCTGGTTTCAAACTTTTCGGCGACCTCGGGATACAGCCTTTTGGTTATGCTGTTGATAATCTCGGGGCTGTCGATGGCCATTTTTATAGCTTCCCGCAGAAATTGATAGCCCTTGATATGAGCAGGTATGCCTACCGTCATAAAGATATCAGTTATGCGCTGTTCAAGACTGCCCTTTCTTATGCCGCGGCCATACTCATAGCGGCTGGGCTTATCGCGTTTGATACTGTCGATACGTTTTTCAAGCTCCTTCAGTCCGAAAGGCTTTATAAGATAATAGTCCGCACCGGCGTTTATCGCAGACTGAGCATAACTCTCTCCGCCGATTCCGCTGACCGCGACTATTTTACAACCGTTTTTATCGATCTCCTCCAACACGGATAAACCGTCCCTGACCGGCATAAGCATGTCCAACACCATTGCGTCCGGCTCCAGCTCGTTGTATTTTTCAACCGCCTCCGCCCCGTCGGAAGCAGTACCAACCACCTCGTAATTAGCGCTTTCGGTAAAATACGCCTCTTCTTCTGCCAGCAAATTTTTGTCGTCGTCAACAAGTAAAATTCTGTCTCTTATACACATCTCCGAGCCCACGAGACGGAGCTACATCTCGT
>USBU01000094.1 GCA_900553005.1 uncultured Eubacteriales bacterium
AGATCTACACCTATTAAGTCGTCGGCAGCGTCAGATGTGTATAAGAGACAGCGTTTATTTTATGCCGGCGGTTTATAGAAAATTAAAAGATATTCATCTTGTCCCAATATACTAATATTTATCCTATAATGATAAGTTTTAGTAATCCTTTCGTATTTACGATATTTTTACAAACGTTTTACTCTAATGTGATAGCGCCGTTACGGCGTCTTAATTATAATTTAAGCGTAGTAAATTTAAGAAAGGAGTACAAAAAATGAAAAAATTAGGAATTATGCTTTTATCGGCGGTGCTGGCGTTTGCGGCTTGTTTTACGTTTTTAGGCTGCAGCGAGCAGGAAAAAGACATACTTGTTGTCTGTCGTGAAGCAGCCAGCGGAACACGCGAGGCTTTTGATAAGTACGTAGGCTTGAGCGCAGACGAAATAACTTCCTCTGCGGAAGAATACAGCAGTACCGGAAACGTGCGTGAAAAAGTTGCGAATACCAAAAGCGCTATAGGATATATTTCGCTGGCCTCCGTTGACGACAGCGTCAAAGCCCTGAAAATAGAGGGAGTTGAGGCTACTGCTGACAATGTGCGTGCGGGCAGCTATAAAATTCAACGTCCTTTTCTTCTGCTGACCAAGGTGGGGCAAGATCTTCAGCCTGCTGCGCAAGACTTTTTTAACTATTGCATGTCGAAAACTGCCGAAGCGGCAATAAACGCCGAAAAGGGTATTGCCACAAACGATTTCACAGAGCGGCCCGCTTATACCGCGCCTGAAGCCGCTATTGTCGGAAACGTTACTCTTAAGGGCTCGACTTCGATGGAGGATATGATTAAAAAGCTTGTTGCCGAATATCAGAATCTCGGCGGAGACAAGGTTGCGGGCGTGACGTTTACTTATGATTTTCCCGGGTCAGGCGGAGGCAGAACGGCCGTTAAGGAAGATACTACCGGAGCAGTAATAGGTCTTGCCAGCTCGTCCAGCCCTGACGCGGCCTATACGGAGCATACCTTGTGCCTGGATGCCGTAGCGGTAATCATACATAAGGATAACGATTTTATAACGGATATTAACGCTGTTCAGCTGAAGAGCATTTATACCGGCGCGATCAAGAAATTCAGCGAAGTAAAATAATTTATGAATCGATCTAAATTTAAGGAAAACGCAAGTAAATGCGTGTTTACGGCAACGGCAATTATATGTATAATTGCCGTCGTCGCCATATTCGCTTTTCTCATTGCCGAAAGCGTGCCGGCATTTAAAGAAATAGGCTTTTTAAAATTTCTTTTCGGCGATACTTGGGAGCCGTCTGCTTCCGATAAATACGGAATGCCGCTTGCCGGCACTTACGGAGTATTTAAAATGATAGTGGGGACGCTTGTCGCCACTTGCGGATCGGTAGTTGTCGGCGGATTGATCGGATTTTTTACGGCGGTATTTATTTCTGCGTTTTGCCCTATAAAGCTTAAAAAAATATTTTCCACGGTTATACATCTGCTGGCCGGGATTCCGTCCGTAATCTTCGGTTTTTTCGGAATGAAGGTTTTACTGCCGGGATTGGGCGTTTTTTCTTCCAACGGAAGCGGAAGCGGCCTGTTGGCTGTTTCGCTCGTACTAGGACTGATGATACTTCCTACGGTTGTTTCGCTTTCCAAAACCAGCATCGAAGCTGTGCCGGCCGGTTATTACGAGGGAGCGCGCGCCTTGGGAGCCTCTCATGAGCAGGCAATATTTACGGCTGTTGTACCTGCGGCAAAATCAGGGATAGCGGCTTCGATAATTCTGGGCATAGGGCGTTCCGTCGGAGAAACGATGGCCGTCATTATGGTAGCCGGCAATAAGGTCAATTATCCTGGCGGCTTTTTTCAAAGCTTTAGGGTGCTGACTGCGAATATAGTGATGGAAATGGGCTATGCCGGAGAGGTTCAGCTTGGCGCTCTTATTGCTACCGGCGTGGTGCTTTTATTGTTTATTTTGATGATCAACGTTCTTTTGGGGTTGGTAACGGGTAAAAGGAAAAAAGAGAAAGGCGGAAGAAAGCATACGGCCGGAGCTTTGAGCGGAATTATTTATAAATTAAAGCCTGAACGAATAGGTAAAATCATAAGCTGTGTTGCGGCGGGAGTGGCTGCCGGCGCTCTGCTGTCCATCATTGCGTTTATCGTGATAATGGGGGTGCCGCATCTTAATTGGCAGCTGCTGTTTGGAGAATACGTCATTGCCGGAGAAATAAGCATACTGCCGTCCATAGCTGCCACGTTTATGACAGTGCTTGTCAGCTTGGCGGTTGCGATTCCTGTCGGCGTTGCGACTGCGGTTTATTTAAACGAGTACACTAAAAAAGGCAGTCGGCTTGTAAGAATCATACGAGGCGCGATAGACGTTTTAAGCGGTATTCCGTCAATAGTTTACGCGCTGTTCGGAATGGTGACGTTTGTTGTGTGGTTCGGCGGAAAAATGTCGGTGCTGGCCGGAAGCTTTACCGTAGCCGTTATGCTTTTACCGGTTGTGGTGCGCTCAACAGAGGAGAGCCTTAAGTCTGTTCAGGACAGCTTGCGAGAGGGCAGTTTAGCGTTGGGAGCGGGTAAACTGCGCACTATATTTAAAATCGTGCTTCCGTCCGCTCTTCCGGGAATAATGTCAGCCGTTATACTCAGCATGGGACGCGTGGTTTCCGAGTCGGCGCCGTTTATATATACGATGGGCAGTACGATTATGCCCATGCCGAAAGGATTTACGGACAGCGGCACGACTCTTGCGGTGGCGCTGTATAAACTCTCGGGAGAGGGGCGTTATACGGACGAGGCCTATGCGACGGCTTTCGTGCTTCTGGTAATTGTTCTGGCGCTTAATCTTACGGCAGGCTTCATTGAAAAACGATTAAATAAAAAACTTAAAGGAGAAACAAATGCTTTTCGCCCGAAAAAAAGAAATGGTAATGCCGGCGGTAAATGCCGAAACGACAAAGAGCAGAAGGACGCAGTTTAATTTCGGCCGTGATATAAGCGTCGTAAACGCCAATCTGTGGTACGGTGATTTTCATGCGCTGAAAAACGTCGATATTGAAATTCCGGAACGTAAGATAACGGCGTTTATCGGACCGTCCGGCTGCGGAAAATCCACGTTTTTAAAATGTTTCAACCGCATGAACGACCTTGTGGAGGGCTGCAGAATAACAGGCAGCTTTACTGTCGGCGGCGTGGATATTTACGGAAAAATCGATGTAAACGAGCTGCGAAAAAACGTAGGCATGGTTTTTCAGAAGCCCAATCCTTTTCCTATGAGCGTTTATGACAACGTAGCTTACGGTCCGCGTACTTTCGGAATAAAGAAGCGTTCAGAGCTTGACGAGATTGTGGAGCGCTCTTTAAGACAGGCAGCCATGTGGGAGGAGCTTAAGGACAGGCTCAACAAGTCGGCTTTAGGGCTTTCCGGCGGGCAGCAGCAGCGTCTTTGCATAGCGCGCGCACTTGCCGCCGGTCCGGGAATTTTGCTGATGGATGAGCCGACCAGCGCTTTGGATCCTATTTCTACCGGAAAAATCGAGGATTTATGCGACGAATTGAAGTCCGAAATTACTATAATTATAGTCACGCACAATATGCAGCAGGCTACAAGAATTTCGGACAGAACGGGATTTTTTCTTTTAGGCGAGCTGGTCGAATACGGCGAAACGGTCGAAATGTTTTCCGATCCGAAAACGGAACAGACTAAAAATTACATAACGGGCCGATTCGGTTGATTTTATATACGATTTAATAGTATAATGGAGGTAGGCTTAAATGTCTAACAGAAAAGCTTTTGAAGAGGAGCTCAACGAGCTTAAGGTAGAGCTTGTCAGAATGTGCCGCATAACCGAGGAAATGATAATCGATTCAATCGAAGCGCTTATAAAAAAAGACGGGCAGCTTGCGGCGTCGGTTCCGCCGCGCGACCGTGAGGTTGACGAGTTTGAATTGGATATCGAGCGTAAATGTATGCGGATTTTACTGCGTCGGCAGCCTGTTGCAGATGATTTCCGGGAGGTTTCCACCGCGCTTAAATTGATTACGGATATTGAGCGTATCGGCGATCAGGCCAGCGACATTGCCGAAATAGTTTTATCCTTTAACGGAGAAAATTATATTAAGGAGCTGGTTCATCTTAAGGCTATGGGAGAGCTTGTCGTAAAGATGGTGCGCTCTTCGGTGGATTCTTTTATACGCAGCGACGTAAAGCTGGCCGATGAAATAATCGCTTCGGACGATACTCTCGATAAGCTTTTTTTTGTCGTTAAAGAGGAGCTTATAGAGCTTATCAGGGCGGACTCTGCCAATGCGGATCAGGCTATATCATTTATGATGATTGCAAAATATCTGGAGCGTATAGGAGATCACGCGGTCAACGTATGCGAATGGACCAAGTATTTCGGAACGGGGGTTCATGTAAAATATTGATGGACGATAAAACTAAAAACCTTGTTTATGCGGTTGAGGATGACGAGGGAATTCAGGAGCTGTATCAGGGCGCTCTTGAGGAAAATTACGACGTGCATATTTTTCCCGACGGCGAAAGCTTTTTGGATGCGTTCGCGTTAAAAAAACCTGCTTTGGTATTGCTGGATATCATGCTGCCCGATATGGACGGCTATTCTATTTTGGTCAAAATCCGCGAGCGCGACGAGCGTATGCCCGTTATAATCGTCAGCGCAAAGAGTGACGAGCTCAGCTTGGTCAAGGGGTTGAATAAGGGCGCAGACGATTATATAACTAAGCCGTTTTCCATTCTGGAGCTTATTGCCAGAATAAAGAGTGCGCTGCGCCGCACCTCGCTGTCGCTTAAGCGGATATCGGGATTTGAAATCGACGGAAACACTTATACCGTCAGGTACGACGGAAAGGAGCTTGGCCTTACGCTTAAGGAGTTTAATTTATTCAAAATGCTGACGGCAAAGTCAGGCATTACGCTCACGCGGGAGGAGCTTTTGACGGATATCTGGGGCATGGATTACGAGGGGGAAACTAGGACGCTGGATATGCACATAGCGTCTTTGCGCGATAAAATTCATAAGGCCGGGGGCGGCGACTGTATAGTTACCGTGCGCGGCGTAGGATACAGGTTTCAGCAGCCATGACGCTTACCGGCGCAGCAAAATCATTATTTCTTTTAGGTGCGGCCACAGGCTTGTGGATAGGCGCCGTTATAGCCGTAGCCGCAGCGTCGGCTGTTATTTCCTTATGCGTCGCTTTAAAGTACGGCAGAAAAAAGTCGGGCGAAAGCGTAGAAAGGATTAAGGAAAGCCTTAAAAGCATAAGCTGCGGACATTATCATCCCGTCCGCGCTGACAGCAGTAATCCCGAACTTTATGCGGTAATGAATGAAATTAACGAAATAGCTGACGCTTTCAGCAAAAATATGCGTCTGACAGACGCCGAAAGACGAAAGCTTACGTTCGTGATGGATCATATATCGCAGTGTATTTTAGCCTGTCTCTTATACACATCTCCGAGCCCACGAG
>USBU01000095.1 GCA_900553005.1 uncultured Eubacteriales bacterium
GATGTAGCTCCGTCTCGTGGGCTCGGAGATGTGTATAAGAGACAGATATATAAGATAAGCCGCAGCGTAAAATAATTCCGCGCCCAAAGCAAAGACGCGCATTACATACAAAACCTTACTTGTCCTGCTTAAGAAACAAATCGCGCAGCTTGCCTCTGATACTTTTAAGCTTCCATTTTAAAGTGCCTTCCGGCATGTTGAGCTCAGCTGCAATTTCGCGGACGGTTTTGTCGTAGAAATAAAAATCCTTAAGAAGCTTGCGCTCGTTTTCGTCAAGCTCGTCCATAACGGCAAGCAAGTCGAGATTTCTGGCGACGGCGTTTTCGGTATCGCTGTCGAAAACGATATCCTCGGCCGCTTCCAGAGGAAGGCTGCGCTTGTTGCGGTCGATAATATCATACGCCGTATTCTTGACGGCGGTATAGAAATACGAGGTAAGCGCCTGCACGTTTATATCGGCGCGGCTTTTGGCATACGCAAGAACTTTAAGGATAACGCTGCTGGCTGCGTCTTCCGCATCGTGCTGATTGTGCAGAATCTGCGCGGCAGTCAGGACCATTACTCCGTAAAACTCGTCGTAAATCGGTGCGAACGCCGCCACGTCTCCTTCGTACACTTTGCGCATTATATTTTTGAAATCTTTTTCTGTCATTAGTAACTCATCTCTGTTTTTTCTGGTTTGTACTGCGGCGCTCCATGATGTCCAGTGTAAATTATAAAATATACTCGACCATATGTCAACCCGGCAAGCGTTATTAGTGTTGTTAAACATTAAAATTTATTTTTTAACGGCTTATTTTTACTGCTCGGTGACCACTTGAAGAGTCTAAGCGTTGGGCGGTCTAACCCCCGGCGTGCGCCGGCTTTGCCGCGCGATAACGATCCCCGCACTTATAAAGACTGCCAAGAGCGCCGAACGGTTGAGATTATTGCAAATATCCTGAAAAAAATTTTGTCGCGGCGTTAAATAAGGCCGAATAAAAAACCGCCCCGTATAATACGGGACGGCCGAATTATCTGAAATATTACTCCCATTCGATAGTGCCGGTCGGCTTTGGCGTAAGGTCGTACAGCACGCGGTTGACTCCCTTGACCTCGGACACGATGCGCTTGGTTATTTTATCCAAAAGACTCCAATCGACATGCTCGACGGAAGCGGTCATAGCGTCAACGGTGTTTACGGCGCGGATAACGACGGGCCACTCGAAGGAGCGGGCGTTGTCGCGCACGCCCACCGATTTAATATCGGGAATAAGCGTAAAATACTGCCATACCTTGCCCTGCAGTCCGGCCGAGGCAAACTCCTCGCGGAGAATCGCGTCGGACTCCCTGACCGCCTCAAGCCGGTCGCGGGTAATCGCGCCCAGGCAGCGCACGCCCAGTCCGGGGCCGGGAAACGGCTGACGATAGACCATGTCGTCGGGCAGTCCAAGCGCCTTGCCGCAGGCGCGCACCTCGTCCTTAAACAGATATTTAAGAGGCTCGACCAGCTCGAATTTAAGGTCGTCGGGCAGTCCGCCGACGTTGTGGTGAGATTTTACGATCTTGTTGGTTTTTGTCCCGCTTTCCACAATGTCGGGATAAATCGTGCCCTGCGCAAGAAAATCTATTCCGTCAAGCTTACGGGCCTCTTCCTCGAACACGCGGATAAATTCCGCGCCTATGATTTTACGCTTGCTTTCCGGATCCGCCACGCCGGCCAGCTTGCCGAGAAATCTGTCGACGCAATCGGCGTAAATCAGCGTCGCGCCAAGCTCCTCGCGGAATACTCTGACGACCTGCTCGGGCTCTCCCTTGCGCAAAAGCCCGTGGTTGACATGAACGCATACAAGCTGCTTGCCTATAGCCTTTATCAGCAGCGCGGCCACAACCGAGCTGTCCACGCCGCCGGACAGAGCAAGCAGTACCTTTTTATTCCCGATGCGCTTGCGCATGAGCTCTACCTGGTCGTCGATAAAATTCTGCATATTCCAGTTAGCCTCGCAACCGCACGTTTTAAATACAAAGGACTCGACGTCCGCTCTTTTAATGGATTTGCAGCGGGCCGCGTCATGATCTATAGCAACAATCGGCAGGCCGCATTCGTAAATATCGGTCGAAGCGTCGATCGCCGCGCCGTCAACAACGTTGTTGGGGCCGCCGTTTAATATAACGCCTTTTACGTTGGGCATCGCCTTAAGCTGATTTAAACTTATATCATGCGGATAAATCTCGCTGTAAACGCCCAGCGCCCGGATCTCCCTTGCCAGCGCGGAATTTTCCTCGCTGCCCAAGTCAAGAATGACTATCATGTCCTGCTTCATAATCTGACTGCTCCTTTAAATTTTATTACCGCGTTATTATAGCATTTTTCCGAGTTTTTTTCAACTGTTTTATAAAACTTAAACGGGGGATAGCGATAAAAAACCATGCTTTTTCCGCCCGGGCCCGCGCTTAGCGGATACGCCGCTTATCCTTATATATATAGGCCGGCGGTATCCGCGCGCTTATCCGTCAAAACGTATTTTAAGAAAAACGGTTTACGACGGCGTTTTTATCCCCGGCGGGCGGCTGTTTTCAATCGGTTTTAAAGCGCGGTACGTTCTGACGGGAGGAAAAAGCGCGAAACGTCGGCGCCCTCGATTTTCAAGAGAGCAAGCTTTTTATCTACGCCGCCGGCGTAACCGGTAAGGCTTCCGTCCGCGCCCACCACGCGGTGACAGGGGACGATTATGCTTACGGGGTTGCGCCCCACTGCTCCGCCGACAGCCTGCGCCGAAACGCGCGCGCCGGTCTTTGCCGCGACGGATCGGGCAATTTCTCCGTATGTAACAGTTGTACCGTAAGGGATAGCTTTCAGCTTGTCCCATACCGCCATGCGAAAGCTTGAGCCGGAAAGCAGCAGCGGCGGCGTAAAATCGGGATTGCGGCCGGAAAAATATATGTTCAGCCACTTTTTTGCCTCGACAAATACGTCCGCCTCGCACTCACGGCTGTCCGGGGCAAGCCCCGCTCCGTAATACTTTTGTCCGTCAAACCAGAGTCCGGTTATTCCTTTATCGCAGCCGGCAACTGTCACGCGGCCTAGCGGCGTATCGTATTTAAAATAGTAAGTCATATTTCAGCCCTCCCATTTGTATTTTTTCATATCCACGCGGCCGTCGGGCCTGAAACCGACGCCTTCCGCGGCAAGCAGAAGCCGTTGTTCGGCCCAGCCGGGGACCAGCCTTCCGGCGCAGTTGACAACGCGGTGGCAGGGATAATTGCCGTAAAGCTGAGAATATTTAAGCACTTTGCCCACCAGCCGCGAGTTTTTGTCGCGCCCGATAAGTTCCGCAATCTGGCCGTAAGCAGCCACTTTTCCGGCGGGAATCTCCTCCACGACGGAAAGAATTTCATATACAAGCTCCTCGTCAATCATACGCTTATCTCCGGTAGGCGGCCGATAATTAAAGCCGATATTTGCTTAATATATTATAGCATATTCAATCGGTCTGACGCCATAAAAAACGGGGCATAATTAAATTTTACGAAAAAAACGCAAAATTTTCCGGCCGTCCGAAAACGCTTTAATCAACGATTCGGCTTTTTACGGCGGCCAAAACGTAAAATATTCCGGCTTTTTCCTTCCGCGTTTATGCCTTTTACGCCCTGAGTTGTCGCGGAAAAAGTCCGCAAACATATGAAAAACCGGCCGGGCTTACGCCCGACCGGACAACGCGTCATTTGTTTTTCTTATAGTATGCCTTTTTCCCCAGCGTCGGACGAAACGACGCGCCGGAAGGCTCAAGCCGCTTTTTAAGCCTTTTCAACGCTTTTTTACCGAACAACTCAGGCTTGTTGAAATAAAACCATTTTACAGTATCGCGTATCGACTCCTCCGGGCGGCGCGGCGAATATCCAAGCTCCTTCTGCGCCTTGGCACAGGAAAAATTATGCGGAGACGTCAGCGTATACAGCGAATACTTTGTAAAAAGAGGTTTTTTGCCGCGCATACGAAACCAAAGCTCCGCCGGATAGGCAAACAGCCGCACAAACCAACCGGCAAGCTTGGGCGCGCGTTTTTTCTCGCCCGTCATCGAACGAACCGCCGCGTAGATCCCGTCGACGCTTATGTCTCCGCCGGATAAAATATATCCCTCTCCGCGGCGCCCCTTTTCCGCCGCCGCAATAATACCGTCGGCAACGTCGCGCACGTCCACGAAATTATACCCGCCTTTGACAGATGCTTTAACCTTTCGATTGATGATCTCCACAAACAGCTCGCCCGTATTGGAAACCTTATAATCCATAGGGCCTATTATGCCCGACGGATAAACCACAACTCCGTCCAGTCCGCGCGAAATCGCGTCGAACACCTTTGCCGTCGCTATGGTTTTGCTTTTAGCGTAATCGCCGGTAATTCTGCTTTCGTCGAACACGGTCGGCTCGGTCATTACACTGCCGGCAACAGGCTCTATTACATGAACGGAGCTTGTATATACAAATCGCTTTACCTTGTTTTCAAGCGCGACCTCGGCGGCGTTTTCCGTCCCCGAAACATTAACCTTATAGACCAACGACTTATTGCCTGCGGAAATATCGATTATTCCCGCCATATGAATAAAGATACTGTCTTTTTCGACAATGCTCTTCAAAAAATCACGGTCGGTAACGTCTCCGTAAACGATTTCTACGTTTTCCGCGCCCTCGTAAGGTACGCTTTCACCCGGCAGAAGCACAGCTTTGACCTGCGCGTCCTTTTTTATTCTCAGCTTTTCGACGAGATTTACGCCGACGTGTCCCGCCGCACCGGTAACTATATATTTCATAATATCCGCCTCCCGTATGTAAGATTTTATCAAGCGGAATATTTTACGAGATTTATAAAAAACCGAAGATCAGTTTACCGCTCCCCCCCCCGCGGATTTCAGCCCTTCGACGCGGGCGTCCTCCATTGCTTTTGCCGTGTAATCGAGCAGCTGCACAAGATTTTCAGCCTTATCGCGTCCGACTCTTTCAATGAAGCATCCGAGAAATTTGTTGACGCTTTCCAACTTTGCGTCGATGAATTTCAGTCCGGCGTCCGTAAGACGAACGTTGATTTTGCGCCTGTCTCCGTCGATTTTTTCCAGCCTAACCATATCCTTGCGCGAAAGGCTGTTGATTATCGCGGTAATGCGCCCCTTGGTCACGTTCAGCTCCTCGCTGAGAACGGAAGGAGTATTGGGCTTATCACCGTTGTGCTTCAATGCCAGCATAAACGCCGTTTCTCCCTCGAGAAAACCCGATAAATCCGCCGCCGAAGGCAACCTCATAAGTTTTTTAAGGGTTTCGCACAGCTTATTCAAAAGTTCATCCATAAAAGTTTCTCCTTAAGTACGGCCTCCGTACAAAAGCTTAGCGCCGGACGGAGGAAGCTTATTATCCTTCGATTGATACCGTAAAAATATTCCTCTTTATATAGATTATAATCCTTCTGTCTCTTATACACATCTGACGCTGCCGACGACTTAA
>USBU01000096.1 GCA_900553005.1 uncultured Eubacteriales bacterium
GAGATGTAGCTCCGTCTCGTGGGCTCGGAGATGTGTATAAGAGACAGGTACAATGTATTACGTATGCCTGCTTAAGGCGCGTATCAGAATTTACTCTATGGTTCGCAGCGGCGCGACCGGAAGCGAGATACCCGGTACCGGAAGCATGACGGTTACCACGCATTCCAACAAGGGCATGGAAATAGTTGCCTCCAACGTTTTTGAAGGCGCAGTGCCGAATTTGCTTTACAATGAAGAGGAGGGCGAATACGGCTCCGAATATATCTTTACGGTCGTAAAGGACGGTGCGGATTATTATTTCTATCTCGATCCGTTTACCGGAGAGGAAAGCGAGGCTGCATCGATGTTCTTTATGCTCGAGGAAGGAAAAACCATACACACGATCAGCGCCAATAAAACCCAAAACGTGACTGATATAAAGATGCTGGCAAACAGTATGCAGCTTCCTTCAGGTAAGGTTGCGGTCGGACTGACGGCGACCAATAATAAGATAACCGGCGCGTTTTCGGACGTAAGCTATACTGCCGATCCCGGGGAAGTGATCAAAAAAACGGGCAAAAAGGCGGTAATCACCGGGGACGAGCACGTCGACATCATGCTTTCGGGCGATGTTTCGGTGATTTCGGACGGAGCGGACGCCGGAGTATATCCGTCCGTCGGGGGCTATATTTTTATCGAACCTCAGCTTGACGACGGGTACGCTTTGGACACTTTGTCGGTAACATACGGCGACGGTACGGCGGCGGACGTTCTTCCGATGGGCGATAAGTTTTTCTTCTATAACGTAAATAACGCGCAATATACCATTGCGGCGACATCAGTTGCAAAGACTGCCGCAGTCAAGGTTAGCGGAACGGTAAACGTGGCCGAGGCTTATAAGTACGACGCCGCAGACAATACGGGCAGCGATCCTGATTTTTACAAGTTTTGGATAGGTTACGTCTCGCGCGGATATGTTCCCGCTTCGGGCGCGATCGGGTATAAAGAGCTGGGAATTAAGTTTACGGACGAGTCGGGAGCAGTGCGTTACGGAACGATTAAAGACGATTACTCTTACGAGGCTTATCTGCCGGAGGGGACGTATGAGGCGGATTTCTTCGATTACGACCATTATGCGCTGTACGCGTTTGCAAGTAAGTTTAAGGTCGGCGGCACAAATACGACGTTTGCCAAAATCAACCGGCTCGAGCATGATTTAAGAACCGACGTTTCTGTTTCCGGCTCGGAGATGACGCTCGACGGAAATTTGAACAGAATGTCTCTTGAATCCCGTTACGAGCATAACGCTTCCCGTCCGCTGCTGCCCTTCGGCAACACGCAGAAGATGTCTTACGACGCGGAAAACGATCTTTATATTTCCACTAACAATATTTACCTTGGCATCGGCAATCCCGAAATGATGCTTGCAGGCAAAATCATGTCGGGACGCGCGTTTACCTGGGATTATCATATGGATTTGATGACGGCCGGGCTTTCCGCAAATCCTCAGGTTCATGTGACTCTTGAGCTTGACGCGGCTAAAAACGAGCTGCGGCTTCAGGAGCTGTATAACGTGGAGAGCGTGACGGTGCGCACTAAGTCGAATCCTGAGCCCAGGGTGATCGAGGGAAAATCCGACGGCAGCAAATTCTCGGCGCAGGTGCTTATGAGCGGTCTTACGCCTGTCGACGGCGGCTTCGAGTTTAAGGCGGTCCGCCGGAATAACGTAATCACGGTCATTGTGGACGGAGAGGTGTTTGCCGAGATTACCGTCGGCAAGGTAAACGTTCGTATTTCTTCGGTAGAAAATACGGAAAAAGTCGATCTGTTTAACGGCGGCTGGGCTCCCATTCACATCTGTCCGCGCGGTACGGCAGGTGTAAACGGCGGTATAAAGGGACTTTATACAACTACGTCGACTGCGCTCATTGAAAGCGCTTTGGAGGCGGCTGCGCCTATAACGGTCGAGTAATTATCAAAAAATACAACATTAAAAGCGGACCGGCGTATCAGCGCCTGCCCGCTTTTTTTAAACTGTTCAGACGGCGGCGCGTTTTTTATTTGTGTCAACCTGAAAACATCAACGCTTTATCGGGCCTAACGCTTGCACAAGCAACGGCAAGCGTTTTATCGGATGCTGACGGTGCGGCAAAAATGCTTTTATTGCGTCATGTAAACTCGATATTTAAGGCGGTTTAGTTTGACCGAAGGTCAGATTGGTGGTATAATATTATAAATTATTTGTAAGGAGCTTTAATATGAATCTTGACGAATATAAGTCTATTATAGATTCGATCAGGGACGATATTATAGAATGGGAAGCTTTTACTGCCGGGCATCCCGAAACGGGCTTTAAAGAATGGACAAATCATGCGTATATTTTTAAAAAGCTTCAGGAATGGGGATATGACGCGGTAGAGGCGGACGGAATACCCGGACTTTACGCCGATATCGATACTCGTAAAGCAGGTGCTTCTGTGCTTGTGTTGGCGGAATTGGACGCAATAACGTGTTTCGGGCATCCGTTGGCTGATAAAATTACGGGTGCGGCCCATGCGTGCGGGCACAACGTTCAGTGCGCGGCTCTTTTGGCTGTGGCTTACGCGCTTAAACAAAAGGGAGCTCTTGACGGACTCAGCGGCAGGATAAGGCTTTGCTTCGTCCCGGCGGAAGAACTTATCGAGACGGATTTTCGGCGCGAGCTTATTGAAAAAGGCGTTATACATTATATGGGCGGCAAGGTCGAGATGCTGTACCGCGGGTGGTTTGACGGCTTTGACGCGGCATTTATGGTGCATGTCGCAGAGGGGCATTCCGGTATGTTTTACGTTGATCGCGGCAGCAACGGAAATATAATGAAAAACGTATTATTTATAGGAAAGGCCGCTCATGCCGGCGCCTGTCCGTGGGAAGGGATAAACGCGCTTAACGCCGCGGTAAACGGTCTGAATATAGTCAACTCGTTGAGGGAAACCTTTCGTGACGAGGACCGCGTGCGCGTGCACGGAATTATCACCAATGGAGGAAGCGCGCCTAATACGGTTCCTGACAGCGTGCGGCTTGAGTATAAGGTTCGCGCCGCCTCGCTTAAGGGCATGACGGACGCTAACCGAAAAGTCAATCGCGCACTTTCGGCGGCCGCCGCTGCCGTAGGGGCTCGCGTTCGCATTTCCGACCGTTTGGGATATATGCCGCTTCAAAACGACAGAAATCTTACTTTGTTGGCAATAAAGGCCATGAAAGAAGTCGTAGACGAATCTGGAATACGCGATAATTACGACAATATTTCCGGCGGTTGTACCGATATGGGCGATTTGTCGGCGATTATGCCCTGCGTTCATCTATACGCGTCCGGAGCGTCCGGGCACGGTCACGGCAGCGATTACGAAGTGTCCGATATAGACAGCGCATGTCTTAATCCGGCAAAGCTTCAACTGGCGCTTCTTAAGCTGCTGCTTGAAGACGGCGGACGTGAGGCAAAACGGATAAGCAAGGACTTTAAGCCTGTTTTTAAGGACAAGAGTGAATATTTTGACGCGCTTGCCAAGTTGCAATTCGACGGCGAGACCGTAGAGTATCTTGACGACGGAAGCATAGCGATACGCGCATTCGGCAGATAATATGTCTGTTAAATCCGACGGTACAGCGTGTGCGCGGACAATAGGCGCGTCTAAAGTTTTTCCGTTTAATATCATTATGATTTGTAATCCGCGTTTACTGAAAAACAATACGACAGGCGCGTGACGGCCAGTCGTTACGCGACCGAAAAACAAGGAAGATAAAAATGGACGATGTCAATGATAAAGATTTTAATAAGGATTTAGAATTGGAACTGACCGAAAAAGAGGTTCTCAAGATTCTGGAGGTAATCGACAACGGCAAGGATAAGGACGAGCGGACTTTAGAGCTTATCGCTAAGCTGAAGGAATTTGTCTTCGGGGATAAAAAAACGTAAACAGTATTAAAAGCTGATTAAAACCTCTTAAAAGGCGAGACTTTTTGTTGCTTTTTTTAATATGATAGTCTATACTTGTCTATATAATTCGACAGTTTTCGCCGTTAAAGGGGTTGTCTTCATGACCGTATTAAGCATAATAAACAAGGTTGTAATCGGTATCGTTTCGGTTGCGTTCGCCTTTCAGATTATATATTTGTTTTTGTTCTTTTTAAAGCCGGAAAAATATAAAAAGGCAGGTAAAAAGCATCGTTTCGCAGTAATTATATGCGCGCATAACGAGGGTGAGGTTATCGGCGCCACGGTGAGAAATCTGATGCTTCAGCGGTATCCGAGGGACAAATTCGATGTTTTTGTTGTAGCAGACAACTGCAGCGACGATACTGCGGCAAAGGCCGCCGCGGCCGGCGCCGTGGTTTTTGAACGCAGCGAGCCTGATGCTAAAAAACGGGGCGCCGCGTATGCTTTGCGGCACGGCATAGAGAAAATTCTGGCGGATTATCCCGACGTCGAAGCGTTTATCCGTTTTGATGCGGATAATTTTCCGCTTCCGGACTATATCGATAGAATGAATGACGCTTTCGATTCGGGGGCCGAGCTTGCGCGCGGCTACAATCATGCGACAAATCTGACTCAGAACATAGTTTCGGGCGTGTCGGGACTGTGGTATATCCGCGACTGCCGCTTTAACTGTCATGCCCGCTCGGCGCTGCGGATCGGAGAAATGCTTGTCGGCGGCGGCATGATGTTTTCTGCGTCCGTGATACGCGAGACGGACGGATGGACGGCGATGAGTTTCAGCGAAGACGCCGAGTTTACCTGCAATCAGCTATTTAAAAAACGTAAAGCGCATTATGTTTCGGAGGCGGTGGTTTACGAGGATCAACCGTCCACGGTAGGTCAGCTGTTCAAAAGGAATATGCGCATGGGGAGGGGGCTTTTAAGGCTTTTTTTCACGCACGGCGTAAAATGTTTGGGCATGTTTTTTGTTTCCTTCCGCTACAGTTTGCTCGATATGTTTTTAACGCTTCTTTTTATTCCGATAGCCGGATTGTGCTGTATTTGGTTTCCGGCATATTACATAATATTGTTCAGCCAGTGCCTTGCGCCGCTTACGCACGCGGCGTTTATGGCGGAAATTTTTAATCTGGGCATGATTTTGGTTTTTGCTTTTATCGTTCCTTTTATAGCTCAGGCCTTTTTGGTGTTTTTCCTTGATCGTCGTAAAATCGGCACCCCGTTAAAAAAGACTCTGCCGGCGATACTTGCGTTTCCGTTGTTTATGATCATTTACGCCTTGGGCATAACCGCGGGGTTTATCCTCAGGGCCAAGTGGAAATCCATTTCGCGCAGTAAATATTACGACGAAAGCTTTGTAAAGACTTTGGAGGAGGCAACGGGCTCCGATTTCGATTATATTCTCAACGGAAAGCGGAAAAAGACTTTTGCGCCATCTTTTACTCTCGGCGGGGTTCGTCAAGAGGAGGAAGCGGCGACGCCGGCATATTGCAAAGCGGCGTTCAAAGAGGCAAGGCCGTTC
>USBU01000097.1 GCA_900553005.1 uncultured Eubacteriales bacterium
GACTTAAAGAATAAAGCCCCTCCCTTGTTTCAACCCCATCGAACGAAAAGCTCATTGCGAAAGGATAAAACGAAAATCCCAAAAGCTCGGCAGTCTCGGGCGGCACCTGAGCGGTATCCGAGTCCACCGTTCTCGAGCCGAAAAAAACCATGTCAGGATTAAGCTTTTTTATAGCGGCAGACAGGACGTAAGACGTCGCCAGCGTATCCGCCCCCGCAAATCGCGTATCGGACAGAAGCACGGCGCGAGTTACCTTTTCGTAACGCGTCAGACGACTCAATTCCTGAGAAGCGCTAAGCGGAGACATGGACAAAACTACAATTTCCGCGTCTTCGACGCTTAAGGCCGTTTCCAACGCGCAGGCGTCGAACGGATTTATTTCTCCTCCGGGAAATTTAACGCAAACTACTATTTTCATCGGCGTTCACCGTAAAAGCCGTCGTAAAACATTGCCAGCTCCTTATAGCGTGAGAAGGCTTCGTCGTAAACAAGCCGTCTGCTCTCGTCAGGCACGACAGTAACCGAATGCGGCGCGCAAATCCGCAGCGCCTCCGAAAAATCTCCGTATTCGCCGCAGCCTATGCCGGCAAGCATCGCACCGCCAAAAGAGGAATCGCAGTTGTCGCGCACGGTAAGAGTAAGACCGAGAATGTCGGCGGCAATCTGACGCCACAGCGGACTTTTAGCCGCACCCCCGAGAAAAACAGCCTTATCGCCTGCCGGCAGTCCGACGGCGCGCAGCTCATTAAGGCAATCGCGCATGGAAAACGCCGCGCCCTCCATAACCGCCCGGGCAAAATGTCCTTTTGTATGGATTCCCGAAACTCCGTTGAACGCGCCGCGCATATGCGGATTATTATACGGGGTCAGCTCTCCGCTTAAATGCGGATTGAAAATCAACCCGTCCGCTCCGGGCGGAGTGCCCGCGGCCGCTTCGTCAAGCTCGCCGTACCCTCCGCCGAAGCTGTCGCGGAACCAGCGCATTGAAGCGGCGCACGATTTAGTCGCGCTGCCTGGATACCAGAGCCCCTTTCTTAAATGCGAATAATTGATGATGCCGGGATCTACTGCAGGCCGGTCGGAAATGACGCAGATCCTTCCGGCTGTTGCAAATTTAACAGACACGTCCCCGGCGTTTATGCAGCCGTTGGCAAAAACTTCGGCGGCGGTATCGGTTGTTCCGGCGATTACCGGCGTACCCTTTTTTAACCCGGAAATCTCAGAGGCCTCCTCCGACACCTTGCCGGCAAGGTCGAGACAATCGACAACCTCCGGAAGCATATCAGGCGTTATTCCGGCAAAAGCGCACAGTCTTTCGTCCCAGCGGCCGGCATTAACGTCGTAAAACATACTTCCCTCGGCCTCTATGCGATCGGTTAAGAAATCTCCGGTAAAAAATCCGCGGACGTAATCCTTGGCAAAGGTTATGCGTTTTAACTTTTTAAATATTTCCGGACGAGCGCGTCTTATAAATTTCAGCTGAGCTATCGTCCACACTGGCGACGGGCGGTGAAGCGTTTTAGTCAGAATCTCCTCTCCGTATAGCCTATCGAGCTCCTCCGCGTCGGAAGCGCTTCTCGTGTCCGTCCAATAAACGGACGGACACAGCGGACGGCCGCAACCGTCCGTCAGCACCGCGGTATGCGTGGCCGCAGAAAAACACAAGCACTTAATTTCCTCCGGGCGGACGCGGCGCGTAAGATTAGTTATGCAGTCCAAAGCCGCGCGCAGCCACATTTCGGGCTGCTGCTCGGCTCCTCCGTCCGGTGTGTATTCGGTAGGATATTCGGCGGAAAACTCCGCTTCAACCTTTCCGGCCGCATTCAAAAGCGTCGCTTTGCAAGAGCCGCCGCCGAAATCAACGCCTAAAAAATACATTTATCACTCTCCGTTATGATTTCCGGCAAAAATTTTCCGCCGGACATAGTCAGGCAAAGCCGCCGCCGGATAAAGTCCGGCAAACAATAGCTTAGCTTTATTTATTGTTCAGCCATTTATGCCCTTCTTCGGTCGTCATAAAGAATCCGCGTTTTTTGCCTGCCATAATCCACAGATAATAATTTTCATAACCCGGCGCACAACAGAACGGGTGATACCCTTTGGGGATTTCCACGGCGTCGCCCGATTTTACGGCGTAAGTTTCGTCAAAAACACCCTGCTTATCGTAAACGCGCTGAATCCCGAAGCCTGTCGGCTTATCGAATTCGTAATAGTAAATCTCCTCCAAAACGCCCTCTGTCGGCATATTGTCCTCGTCGTGTTTGTGAGGGGGATAACTTGCCCACATACCCGATTTTACAAACGCCTCGCCTATATACAAAAGATTGGCGTCGGTGCGCTCGTCAAGAATAAAATGCGCCTGACGCTTCCAGCCGTCGCGTCCCAAATCCTTGACGACGACGTCCTGCGGCAAAATAAGCTTTGACGGATATTCTTTTTCCGCGGGCGCCAAAGCTATGGCAGCTTCAAAATCGGTCAGCGCTCTGACGCTGAATTTCATGCCTTTGGGCACATAAACCGCAGTCGCCGGCCCGCCGAAAACACTGTCGCGCACGCCGACAAGCTTATAATAAAATTGATCGCCCATTATATCGCACTTTCCCTTAAGTATGACGACAGCCGCCTCCATACCGGGAAACTGACACCACTGCTCTTTACCCTCGCTCAGCTTAAGCATTTTAAGCCCGAGCATATTCAGATTTCCGCCCTCGAACAACGTGGATATTCCTTCGCTCTTATCCCATGTCTTTTTAAAATTCATAGCTGTTCCTCCGCATTAAATAAACTTTAACATTATTATAACCCCGGCTGCGACGATTGGCAAGCGGCGCAAACGCTTTTATGAATTAAGCGCGCCCAAAACCAGATCGCTGACGGAATAAACCTTTAGCTTTCCCTCGCTGCGCTTAAGCGCAGCATGCTCGGACGGCGAACAGCATACTATCGCCTCCGCGCCAACGCCCTCGGCGTCGCCGATACGCTTTGAGGCAATCATATCCACGACGGCGGGCCTATATTCCGCCATTACCGTATGGCCTGCCATAAACGTATCGCGGCGATTGTTAATCATTTCGGTAACGACGCCGGCAGCTTCGGTTATTTTGCGCAGCGGCTCCGCTTCCTCAAGCTCGCGTCCCAATGCGAAAGGATCCTGCGGGGCAAGCTTTATTTCGGATTTGTAAAGCTTGAATTTGTCTAAAACTCCGGCAAGATATTCGGTATAAGTAAGCGTTTGCGCCGTAACCCTAACGTCCCATTCCTTATATTCGCGGCGCACGAGCTTGGCGTCGTCCGGATTAAAGAAAATTACTTTATCGTACTCGTTTAAAACCGCCGCGCATTTCTTTGCTGCCTCAACGGTTTCGCTTACGTCGCCGGCAAGAAATCTCACGTCAAAACCGGAAGAGGGCTCCTTTGCAAGCACGGTAAACTCAAGCCCGCTTTTTTCCAGCGCCTTGACCGCCCTAGCAGCGTCCTCCGCGTCGCGGCATACAGCGGCATGTGACAGTAAAAACAGCGTGCCGGTCTTGGCGGCATGACGTCCGACGGACGCTTCCAGCTCCTTAGTAAGCTTTATCTCGCCGTAAACGCAGCCGAAGTTTTCGTAACTTTCAAGCATTTTATCGACATAAGCCGGAAGCTTGCCGTTTAGAGCAAGCTCGCGCCGCGCTTCCAGCGTAAACATCACCGGATCCCATCCGGTGACGCATTCCTTGACGCACGCGCCGCATAAAGCGCATTCGTAAACGTTGTCGGCAACGGCCTCCTCGCTTTCGGCTCCGCGCGCTACAAGCGACAGACACAATGCTCTGGCGCGGGCATTGTTCCGCTCCTGACCGGTAGCGTTGCCGACCGGACAAATATGTCTGCACATCCAGCAGAAACGGCAGGAATCTATATGCTTTTTTGCTTTTTCGCTTAAATTCATGATAATTCGGCCTCCTTTAAAGTCCAAGCTTAAACGGATTCATTATTCCGTTGGGATCGAGCTGCTTTTTAAGTCCCGTAAATACCTGCATCGCGGGACCGTACTGCTCCTTCATAAGCCGCCCCAGCTTTATGCCCACGCCGTGATGATCGTTTACGACGCCGCCGTTTTTAAGCGCTGTGCGCACTCCGCAGTTCCAGATCGCGTTATGCAAGCGCATGGCCTCCTTTGGATCTTTAGGCACGTCGTCAACTATAAAGCGGTCGTAAATCATACAGCCCCACTCGTACCAATGGGAAAAATGCGCGATAAATCTTGCCATGGGAAAATTAGTCTCTATAGCTTTTTTCATTTCCCAATAAATCTTTTCAATCTTATCGTAGGGCGCTATAGTATCCATCGTGCCGAACATCTGCGGCAGATCCATCATGTGCCCCGGATAGAAAAAAGTTATTTTCTCCTTCCACCACTTCTCGCCGTATTCGGAGCCCAAATCCTCGGCGCCGTATTTTTTAAACGTATCGAGAAGTATTTTAAGCTCAACGTCCGTAATTTCCTTGACGCCCTCGACGGCGACGTTCATAAACGCGCCCTTCTTTTCCACGCCTACGATTTTCTTGATAAGCGAACCCGTTTCCGCCTCGTCGTAAAGGCGCATCACGCTGGGCTTAAACTTTTGTAAAACCTCTTTTCCCGCCCTGAACGCTGACGTCATGTCGTGAAACAGAAAACCACGGAAGTACCTTACCTCGGGCTGCTCGTAAATACGCATCTGAGCCTTAGTAATGATGCCTAAAGTCCCTTCGCTTCCGATAAAAATCTGATTGAGATCCGGTCCTGCCGCGTGCTTGGGCGCGGACGAGGTATTTATGATATCGCCGTTAGGAAGCACGACTTCCATCTGAAGCACCATGTCGTCGATCTTGCCGTACTTGGTGCTGACTACGCCTATGCCGCGATGAGCCAAAAATCCTCCCACTGTAGAACAGGTCAAAGAGCTGGGATAGTGCATAGTGGCATAGCCCTTTTCGTTTGCGGCCCACTCGACGTGTTTGTATATTGCGCCCGCTCCGCACTCTATATACATGCTTTCCGTATTAATCTCATAGATCTTGTCCATGCGCTTGGTATCGACGACAATGCCGCCGGCAACGGGAATCGCTCCGCCCTGAGTGCCGCCGCCTCCGCCCCATGTGGTAACGGGTATCTTATAGTAGTTGGCGATTTTCAGCACCTTGCTGGTTTCCTCCGCATTAAGAGGACAAACCACCACGTCAGCCTCGGGCATGCGCTCGCCGCGGTCCGCCCACATACGCGACAGCCAGAAATAATCCACGCTGTGCGTGACCTTGTCAACCTCGCGCACCGAACAGTTTTCCCGGCCGACCGCATCCTCAAGCTCGCACACTATATTGGTGAACAAAAATTCGTTAAATAGCATATTCTCGCTCCATTAAAAAATATTTTCATTTTATCGGGTTATAAACTGTCTCTTATAC